>PXAW01000458.1 GCA_003567055.1 Hyphomicrobiales bacterium | reverse complement strand
GGCCTGTATCGCCGTCGCGCTTTCGATCCAATGGGCCTCGCTTCTGCGCACAAGCCGGGGCCGTCCTGCGGGTTGGAAGGGGCGCGTCTATCCGGCAGAGTGAAGCCATGAGCCGATCCGCCGCCATCATCGCAACGAAAACTCATCGCGCAAAGACCCATCGCGACGAGAATTTTCCCGTCGCCTCGCATCTCATCGCCAAGCCCCTGCGGCGGGCGGTGCTGGCCTTCTACCGCTATGTCCGCGCGGCGGACGATATCGCCGATGACGGCGATCTTCCCAGTGCGGAAAAGCTTGCCCGTCTCGATGCCTTCGAGCGCGCGCTGATCACCGGCGACGAGGCCGAGCCCCTCGCTCTGGCGCTCCACGATGCCGATGCGCGCTTCGGCTGCGGCATCGAGGAAGCGTGCATGCTGCTCGACGCCTTTCGGCAGGATGCGGTGAAGGCGCGCTACGCGGATTGGGCCGAATTGCGCGATTATTGCCGCCGCTCTGCCGATCCGGTCGGGCGTTTTCTGCTGCGCCTGCACGGCGAGCACCGCCATCGCGACGGCGCACGGGCACAGGAAGCGGCGGATGCCTTATGCACCGCCTTGCAGATCCTCAACCATTTGCAGGATCTCGAAAAAGACCGCGCCGCCCTCGACCGCATCTACCTGCCCGTCCCCTGGCTCGATCTTGCCGGCGGCGAGGCCGCCTTCTTCGATCCCGCCAATGCCGGAAAGCGCCGCGCCGTGATCGATGCGGCGCTCGATCGCGTCGACCGGCTCATCGACGAAGCCCGCTTTCTCCCCGGCCGGGTGCGCAGCCGCCGGCTCGCGGCGGAGAGCGCGGTGACGCTGGAGCTCGCGGCGCGGCTCGCGGCCAGGCTGCGCCGGGGCGATCCCGTCATGACGCGGGTCGCTCTCGGCAAACCGGATTTCCTGCGCGCCAGCGGCAGCGCCCTCGCCCGCCTGCCCCGGCGCCGGCGCGACCCCGCCCCCGCCATCACCCGGCGGATCGTCGCCGCCTCGGGCTCCTCCTTCCGCATCGGCATGGCCGCCCTGCCGGGCGAGCGCCGCCGCGCGATCCACGCCGTCTATGCCTTCTGCCGCGTCATCGACGATATCGCCGATGGCTGCGCGCCGGTGGCGGAGAAGCGGGACTTTCTCGAAGCGTGGCGCCGCGAGATCGACGCGCTTCCCGATGCGCCCACCACCGCGATCGGGCGCGAACTCGCCCGCGCCATGCGCGCCCATGATCTGCCCCGCGAGGAGTTCCACGCCCTGCTCGACGGGATGGAGGCGGATGCGCAGCCCCGCGTGCGCATCGCGGATGATGCCGGTTTCGACCTCTATTGCCGCCGCGTCGCCGGCGCTGTCGGCGTGCTCTCGATCCGCATCTTCGGCGCCCCGCAAGCCCATGATTTCGCGCTGACGCTCGGGCGTACGCTGCAGATCGTCAACGTGCTGCGCGATATCGCCGACGATGCCGCGATGGAGCGCGTCTACGTGCCGCTTTCACGCCTTGCGGCGCACGGCCTGAGCGATGCGCCGGCGCGCGAACTCATCCGCGACCCGCGTTTCGGGCAAGTCTGCGCCGAGCTCGCCGGAGAGGCCGAGGCCGGTTTCGCGCAGGTGGATGCCATGCTGGAGGGGCTCGACCGGGCACGGCTGAAGCCTGCGATCCTGATGATGGAGGGCTACCGCGCGCTGTTTGCGCGCATGCGTGCGCGCGGCTTCGCCGAGGGCGGCGAGCGCCTGCGGCTCGGCTGGCGCGACAAGCTCGCGCTCGCGGCCAGGGCCCTGCGCCGGGCTCCGTCATGAGAAGCACGCGCGGATGACCGGCCTCGTCCACATCGTCGGCGCCGGCATTGCCGGGCTCTCCGCTGCGGTTGCGGCGACAGAGGCGGGACGGGCCGTGCATCTCTACGAGGCCGCACCGCAGGCCGGCGGGCGCTGCCGCACGGTGACCGGCGCGGACGGGTTCACCCATGACAACGGCGCGCATGTGCTGCTCTCGGCCAACCGCGCCGCGCTCGGCCTGATCGATCGTATCGGCGCGCAGGATGGCTGGACCGAGCCGGAACCGCAGGGCCTGCCCGTCTATGATGCGCGCGAGAGGCGGCTTTCGCGCATCGGGCTCTCGCCCTGGTCCTGGATGGCGCGCGACAGGCGCCCGCCCGGCATGGCGCTCGCCGATCTGCCGCGCCTCGCACGCCTCGCCGCGCCGTTTGCCCCACCGTTTGCCGATCGCCCGATCGGGCCATTGTTTGCGGGCAGCGCGCTGCATGATCAGTTGATCGAACCGCTCACCGTGGCCGTGCTCAACACCCCGGTATCGCGCGCCTCCTCGGCCCGGCTCGGGCGCGCCCTGCGACGGGTGATGCGCCCCGGCGGTGCCCGGCTGCTCGTCGCCCGCAACGGCCTCGGCCCCGATCTCGTCGATCCGGCCATCGCCTTTCTGGCGCAACGCGGCGCGCATCTGCGCACGGGGGTGCGCCTGCGGGCGGTAGAGGCGCAGGACGGCCGGGCCGCCGCCCTCGTCTTTACCGGGGAGACGATCCGGCTGAGCGGGGATGACCGCGTGATCCTCGCCCTGCCGCCCACCGAAATCGCCCGGCTTTTTCCGCAAATCACTGTGCCGGAAAGCTTTGAGCCGATCGTCAACGCGCATTTCGCCCTC
>PXAW01000296.1 GCA_003567055.1 Hyphomicrobiales bacterium | reverse complement strand
CGATGCCGCTCGACGATCGATCCCGGCAGAATATCGAGATCGCGGCCCGCAATCAGCGCAATGTCAGCCGGTGAGGTGATCTCGGCGGCCACGACCGCGAGATCGCGCCCGGCCTCCAGCAGAACCCCCTCCCCGCCCCCGATGAGCGAACCGACATCGCTGTCGCGGCGGCGATCATCGAGCAGGCGCTCGCGGGCGAGGCCCAGGGAGACGGAAGCGCCGCCGCCACCGGAGGAGAAGCCGAAGCCGAAGCCACTGGTGCGCTGCTCGAAACGCCGCGCCTGCGCCTCACCCCCCGGAAGCAGGGCGAGATCACGCCCGGCGAGGATTTCGGTGACGCCGCCGGCCCCGACCACGGAGCCCTGCAAGGCGATGTCGCCCGGCGCGGTGACGAGAATATCCCCGCCCGCGATCAGGCTCGAGGGCGCGTTGTCGCCGCGCAGATTGTCTTCACGGGTGCGGGAGGAGCGGTAGAAATCAAGCCGCCCGCCGCCGGTGAAGAGGCCGAAACCGCTGCTGCGGCGTTCGAAGAAGCTGGTGGAAACGTCCTGCCCGGAGGTGATCGTGATGCCGGCATCGGCGCGGGCGCCCTCGCCCACACCGGCGGCCAGGCGCAGGCGCTCCCCGGCAGCGAGTTCGCTGGCATGGACAGCGATATTGCCACCGGTGGCGAGGGTGACATCGCCGCCGGCGCCGATGAGCGAGGCGCGGTTGGTGATCTGGCGGTTGCCGGTGGTGGTGCGCGACGAGCGCAGGAAGCCGCGCGAGGAGCGCATGGCGATGGTCTCGACGTCATCGACCACCGAGGCGATGGTGATGCCGTCGCGCGCCTGGACGGCGATGTCGCCCCGCGCCGTCAGCTCGGAGCCGCGCAGGGTGAAGCCGCCATCGGCGACGATGGTCATGTCGCCGCCGCTGCCCGCCGAGGCGGCGGTATGGATCACCGAGCGGGTGCGGGTGACGTTGCGGCGGTTGACGGCGGTGATGATGTCGTTGGCGACGCGCTGGGCCTCGAAGCGGATATCGCCGCCGGCCATCAGGGTGACGCCGTCATCACCCCAGAAGGTGCCGCCGCGATTGATCAGATCGCCTTCGGTGAGGATCGTCAGTTCACCGGCGATGACATTGCCGCCGGCCTGAGCGGCATAGCGGCGCTGGGTGCCGTACATCGTGTATCCGGCGACGCGGCGTTCGTTGATGAATTCGTCGGCGACGATGCTCAGCCCGGCGCTCGCCACCAGCGAGCCGGCATTGTAAACGCGGTCGCCGTGGATCATCAGGCTCTCGCGCGCCTCGATGGAGCCGCCGGGGCGGTAGGCATAGGCCTGGAGGCGGTCCTGCGGGAGGATCAATTCGGGAGCGAGCACGCGCACGCCGTCGACCACGCGGGTCGAATACCACAGCATCGGCGCCGTAACGGTGGCGCGCTGCGCGGCGGTGAGCTGGTCGCCGAGGCGGATTTCGGGATTGGCGAGGAGGAAATCGACGGTGCCCTGATAGAGCGCCTCCTGCTGGGCCTCGGCGCTGTCGAATTCCGGGGCGAGCATGGTGCGCCCGGTCTGCTCGACGAGGGCGCGCTGGATCAGCATCCGCTCGGTCAGCGGATCGGCGAGGAAGGTGATGCCGGCACCGTCATTGCCGCGCGCATCGCCCACCTGACGCAGGATCCAGGAGGGCTCACGCTCGGAGACGGGCAGGCCCGCAGCGTCGTAGCGCGGGCGCCCGGCCAGCGGCGCGGTGATGAGATAGCGCGGCCCGTCCGGGCTGATCGCCGTCGGCACGGGGCGGGCGGCGGAGCCGGGGAGCGAGATGGCGTAGCGCGCGAGGTCGATCACCGGATCGGGGATTGAGGGCGGCGCGGTATAGACATTCGCATCCGTCACGCCGACGCTGATGCTCGGCGCGATCACGCTGACCTGGTTGCCGATGATTGAGCCGGAATTGCTGGTGGAGCCCGAGGCGTTCAGGGCGAGGTTGCCACCGGCGCGGATCAGCGAGGGCGTGGAGGACCAGGTGCCCTGGTGCACGCGGCCACGATAGCCCGTACCGACACCCGTAAGTTTCCAATAGTCGTAGTACTGACGCAGCTGGCGCGCATTGTTGCTCAGCGTACCCGTGGTGATGCTCAGATCGCCGCCGGCGGCCAGCGTCGAGGCGGTGACGCTCACCGCGCCGGAATTGATCACGAGATCGCCGGCGACGTTGAAGATCGCGGGATCGGCGCGTTCGTGTTCGCGATAGTAACGGTGCAGCCAGAGCCGGCTGTGCTGGATGTATTGCTCGTGGCTGAAGCTGTATGTCGGGCCGCGCGAGCGGTTCAGCAGGAGCGTCCCGCCGAGATCGACGGCGGCGCTGCCCAGCACCTCGACGGCGGAGGAATAGACCAGCATGCTGCCGCCGGCGGTGAAATACGCATCCCCCAGGGTGAACAGCCAGGCGTTTTGCGGATGGCTCGTACCGGCGGCCCCGACGCTGATGGATCCGCCCGGCGCCGCGAGCATCAGATCACCGCCGGCGGCGATGCCGCCATGGACGGTGATGCCGTGGTGGAAATTCAGGCTGAGATCGCCATAGGCCATGATCTGCGCGCCATTGGCCAGATGCAGGGCCTGCCCGGTCATCTCCAGCGCGAGCTGCTCGCCGAAGCTGAAGCGGCCCTGGGCGAT
>PXAW01000291.1 GCA_003567055.1 Hyphomicrobiales bacterium | reverse complement strand
GGCTTGGTGGCGGCCTGCGGCGGCTTGGTGGCGGCCTGCGGCGGCTTGGTCTTCGTCGTCATGATCTGCCTGTCCTGTCCGATATGGCCGAGGGTCCGGCCTCTTCATAACGACCCGCCGCAATGAACTGCCGGGACCCGGTTTCATGCGAAGCCGGCACACGCGCGGCGGATGCGCGGGGGCGCGGCGAACATTCGCCGCCGCACCCGGAAATCGGGCGCGCCCGGAGCGCGCAAACGCCTTACTTCTTCGGCTGCGCCGAGTCCGTGGCAGCCTTGGTCGCAGCCGTGACGTTCTCCGTCATGGTCTTCGACGCTTCCGCCATCGTCTTCTGCGCATCGGTCATGCCGGCCTTCGCGACCTCACCGAATTCGGCCATCTGCTTTTGCATGGTGGCGAACTGGCTCTGCATGAACTCGGCCTGCAGCTTCATCGCCTCGGACGGATCCTTCGCCTTGACCAGCTTCTGGGCATGATCGAAAGCCGCCGTGAGATTCTGCTCGGCATAGCTGAAGGTCTTGTGGCGCATGTCCTTCATGCTGGTGCCGGCGGTCGAGGTGGAGCCCTCGAACGTATCCATCGCCTTCATGGCGGCGGTGACGAAACCATCCATGGCCTTGCGGGCCTGATCGATGCTGCGCTCGGCGAATTCACGCATTTCGGTGGGAACTTCGAGCTTCGGGTTCTTGTCGGTCATCATAATCCTCCTTTGGAACACGGCGTCTGACGAAGACGGAATCATCCTCGGTCAGGCTTGCGGATCCCGTCAACCGATCACCGCGTTCGACCGTGTTATTGCGACGCAATATACACATTGTGCACTGCAAAATCAACCGTCGCGTCGCTGGCTCATTAAGGTTGATGTAAGGTTACGCGCGCTAACAGGGATGCGTTCCGAGTCGGGATCGGTTAATCATTGGTGAACGGAAGAAGCGCAATTGTAAGGTGTGGCGGCGTGACCTTCGAAGAGATCGACAAGGCCATCGAAACGATGGCAAGCGACGCGGAGTTCGCCCCGCTCCTGGGGCCGAGAGCCCCGGCGCTCGTCTTCGCCGCCGATCCCCTGCGGCTGCTCTGGTCGAGCCGGTATACGAATGACCTGGCCTGCGCCGTCGTGATCGCCCCCGACGGGCGGATCGATCCCGCCTTCCCGGCAGCGCGGCGCATCGAGGCGCTCGCGCGCAGCGAAGCGCCGATGACGGGCAAGCGTTTCGAGAAGATCCGTTTCGAGACCAGCACCCTCGCCCCGCTGACTACCTGCTCCTGCCGGCGCATCACCATGCCCGACGGCAGCACCGCGCTCATCCTCACCTTCATGGACCGCCTCCCCCGGATCCGCCGCCCGGCGAGCGCCGGCCCGGCCCAGCCCCCGGGCGGGCAGGATTCGCAACAGGCTCCAGTCGAAGCTGATGAGCCGCAGGCTGCACCGCAGGTGCCCCCCGAGCCGGAACCCGTCACCGGTCCCGTCCGGTTTCTGTGGGAATGCGATGCCAGCGGTGCGATCACCCGCATCAGCGGCGATCTCGCGCGCGCCGTCGGTGAGCCGAATGCCGATCTGGTCGGGCGCAGCCTGAGCGCGATCCTCGACACCACCACGCAGGATGCGCTGGCTCACGATCCCAAGGATATGGTCCTCGACCTGATCGCCCGCCGCGAGACATTCTCGGGCCGGCGGATCTTCTGGAAGGCGCAGCGCGGGACAGCGATCGCGGTCGATTTCGCCGGATTTCCCGCACCCGGCGCCGCAGGGCGAGCAGGCGCCTATCGCGGCTTCGGCATCGCGCGCCCGGAAATCAGCTGCGACTGGGCCTCGCTTGCGCCGCAGGAGCAGGATCATCCTGCACAGACCGCACCGGCGTCGCAGCCAACTGCGACGGAAATCGCCGAACCGGTCGCCCCGAGCCCGCTGGCCGCCCTCGTCCCGCAAGCCGATGCGATGCCTGAGATGCAGGCCGCCGCAGCGAATGTGGCAGCGGAGAATGGGGCAGCGGAAGATGGGGCCCCACAGGATGTGACGGCAGAAGATGCGCCGGCGGTCGAACCCGCCGCTATCGCATCGCACGCAGCCGTACCGGAGCAGCGGCTCGCGTTCACGCCGATTGCCGTGACGGCTGCTTTCGGAACGGCCACGTTCGACATCACGGCGCTCCGGCAGCAGGGCCCGGCGGACGCCATGGCCGGCTTCGCCGCGCGGATTGGCGGGCGCCTCGGCGATGCCGAAACGCCGCTGCGGATCGTCCCCGAGGCCGGGACGGCGCCAGCCACGTCTCCCGCAGGCGAGATTCGGGTCGGCGAGGATGCAGTCGTCGAGACTTCCCTTCCCGAAGCTTCCCTTGCCGAGACTTCCGCTCCCGAGACTTCGACCCTCGAAACCGCACCCACCCCCGACAAGCTTGCAGCGGAAACACTTGCAGCGGACACCGTCGAAGCCGATGCAGCATCGACCGATGCCCCGCAGACGCAGTCACCCGGCCCGGCGCCCCTTTCCAGCGAGGAGCGCAACGCCTTTCGCGAAATCGCGAAGGCGCTGGGCGCACGTTTCGGCGATGACGATTCTCCGGCGGTTCACGAAGCGGACGAGACCCACGGCTGCATATCGCACGAGCAGAGCGACGAAACCCCCGATGCTCCCGCGCCAGATGATGCCGCAGCGGCGAAAGCGGGCAG
>PXAW01000580.1 GCA_003567055.1 Hyphomicrobiales bacterium | reverse complement strand
GCCAGAAGTCCGAGGGCAATGTCGTGCGGCTTCCCGGCGCGGAACAGGCCGAGCAGCGGCTCGCTTCGGCTGATCGCTGGAAGGGCATTGCCCAGCCCGGCAGTTCTGTCGCCGACGGATTGGACGACATCGTGCGCCAGGAGCCGGATTTCGATCCGCGCGGCTTCCTCGAAGGCTCCAAGATGGCCTATGAGATGATCGTCTCCGCCTTCGCCACCGGCGATCGCGAGACGCTCAGGGGCCTCCTTGCCAAGGATGTCTACGAGGGTTTCGAGGCGGCCATCAGCGAGCGCGAGGCACGCGGCGAAACGGCGGAGACCACCTTCGTCGCGGTCGACAAGGCTGATCTCGTCGATGCCGAGGTGAAGAACCGGGTCGCCCAGATCACCGTGAAGATCGTCTCGGAACTCATCACCGTGACGCGTGACGGCGAGGGCAATGTCGTCGATGGCAGCCCGGATGCGGTCGTCGATGTCACCGATGTGTGGACCTTCGCGCGCACGCTCGGTTCCAACGACCCGACCTGGCATCTGGTGGCGACCGAAGCCGGGCAATGAGCTTGCCCGGCGTGCTTCGCCGGTTCCGGACGGGAGCGATGGCCATGGCTGCGGTTTTCCTCACCGGTACCGCTGCCCTGGAATCGGTCGCTGCCGTAGCCCGTGAACGCGCCGAACTCGTCCCCCTCGATTTCGCCGCTCTCCCGGGCTGGGCCGAAGACGACCATGACGCCGCCTTCGCGGCCTTCATGCGCTCCTGCGACGGACCCGCGCGCGAGGCGCCCGACAGCCCCGTCACCCTGCGCCCCGGTATCGCCCTTTCCGAAGATCTGGCAGGGATCTGCGCACGCGCGCGCCTCTGGCAGGGCGGCGCGCGTGCTTTCTTCGAAGCGCATTTCATCCCGCACCACGTCATTCCCGATGAGGGCCGCCCGTTCCTGACCGGCTATTACGAGCCCGAATATGAAGGCGCGCGGCAGCCCGGCCCGGATTTCTCCGCACCCCTGCGCCCGCGCCCGCCCGATCTGGTCACCCGCAACGCGGAGAATCCGCTCCCCGGGATCGATGAGGGCCTGGCCGCCGCGCGCCGCCTGCCCGATGGCAGCCATGTCCCCTATCCCGATCGCGCCGCGATCATGGACGGCGCCATCGACGACCTTGCCCCGCCGCTCGTCTATCTGCGCCATCCTGCGCAGGCCTTCATCATTCATGTCCAGGGGTCGGCGCGCATCCGCCTCGACGATGGCAGCATCATGCGTGTGGGCTATGGCGGTCGCAACGGCCATGCCTTTACCGCGATCGGGCGGCTGCTCGTGGAGCGTGGCGTGATCCCGCTCGAAGAGATGAGCCTCGCGCGGCTGCTGGGCTGGCTCGAAGACCCGGCCAATGCCGCGCAGGCGGATGCGCTGATGCGCGAGAATCGCTCCTATATCTTCTTTGCCGAAAACCCGGCTCTCGGCGCGGAAAGCGGCCCGATCGGCGGGGCCGGGGTGGCGCTCACCCCGCATCGGTCGCTGGCGATCGACCGTACGATCTGGCCCTATGGCCTGCCGGTCTGGCTCTCGGGAATGCTGCCCGATGCGCAGAATCGCGAGGCGCCTCTGGCGCGGCTGATGATCGCGCAGGATACCGGCTCGGCCATCACGGGGGTGGCGCGCGGTGATTATTTCGCCGGCAGCGGCGATGAGGCCGGGCGCCAGGCCGGCTATATCCGCCACCGTCCGGATTTCATCGTTCTGCTGCCGCGCGCGGCGGGAGGCGGGCAGTGATCGGCTGGCGCAGAAGCGGGCGCGACGCCGGCACCGCCGCATCGGCGGAAGGGTCGGCACCGGCGAAGGGCGGGCGCAGGGCGAAGAACCGGGAGCGCAAGCGGCAACCGGGTTTCCTGCGCCGGATGATCGGGCGCCTGCTGCGCGCCGTCATGCTGCTCGTCGCGCTCTTCATCGGATCGAGCCTCGTCTACATGCTCGTCACCCCGCCCTCGACGATCATGCTCGCACGCTGGCTCACCCTGCAACCGGTCGCGCGCGAGACCGTCCCGCTCGAGGCGATCAGCCCGGAATTGCGGCTCATGGTGATCGCCTCGGAAGACGGGCAGTTCTGTCGGCATATGGGGGTGGACTGGCGTGAATTGCGTCAGGTGATCGAGAGCGGCGGCGCGCGCGGGGCTTCCACCATCTCGATGCAGACGGCCAAGAACGTCTATCTCTGGCCGCAGCGTTCCTATATCCGCAAGGCACTGGAGATCCCCATCGCGATCTGGCTCGATTTCCTCTGGTCGAAACCGCGCATGCTGGAAATCTATCTCAATATCGCGGAATGGGATGAGGGCGTGTTTGGCGCCGAGGCCGCCGCGCAGCACTATTTCAACCGCTCCGCCGCCGATCTCACCCGCCATCAGGCGGCGCTTCTGGCCACCGCACTCCCCGCGCCGCAAAGGCGCAATCCCGCCGCCCCCTCGGCGGGGCATGCGCGGCTTGCCGAGCGCCTCGCATATCGGGCGGTGCGCTCGGGGCCGATCGCAGCCTGCGTCGAGTGAATCACGGCTTGGCATATCCGCGCTTGCCCTGAAGGGCGGTTTTCGTCAAAAGCAGGCAGGAATTCATTTCGCGACGACAAACGAGGCTCACCATGGCGACCCACAAGCTCCTTCTCCTCCCCGGCGACGGCATCG
>PXAW01000321.1 GCA_003567055.1 Hyphomicrobiales bacterium | reverse complement strand
GGGGCGATCCGGGTGCTGGATGGCGGCGTGGTCGATGACGCGATGAATCAGCAGGGGCCAGTCCTGCATCAGGCCGAGCATGGCGTTCTCTCCGTTTTTCGTCCGCTGCGCGGATTCTTGGATTGATGAAGCGTGGAACGGTGTAGCACAGGTTACGCGCAGACGCGGCAGAGGCCAATGCCGTTCACCTCACGCAACGATATCGGAATACACTTTAAAATTGCTTTTCGTATTCGGACATTTCATCTTATTGTGATCGAAGTCAAAAAACGTAAAATTCTTTGCTATCTGCCGTTTTACACAAATTTAAATCAAGCATGTTTCCATCATCTAACATGTCGACCGAGGATGAAAACGTGTCCCGCATCGCCTTCCTTATTGCCTTTGTTCTGATGACGTTAGGTGCACCGCTGGCACTGGTCGCCGGACCGAAGGATATGAATGCGGGCGTCGCCGTCGTTTTCGCGCCCTGGATCGACGAGGCGACGGCGATGAGCCGGGTCGGCGCAGCCGGCGGAGCGGTGATCCGCGCCGGCAATCTCGGCTTCATCAGCGTCGCCATGCCCGATTCCCCCGCATTCGCCAACGATATTCGCAAGGCCGGCGCCTGGCTCCTGCTCGATCCGCAGGTGGTCGGCGGATGCCTGACGGAAACCGACTCCTGATCGCGCCTGCTTCCGCCTGCTGAAGGAAATCCGTAATGACCGATGTCACCACCTTGCGCACGGCCTCCGCCAGGCTGCTTTCCGCGCTGATGGTCGTTCATGTCCTCGTCGTCGCCGCCGTCGCAACCGCGTTGGGCGGCGATATCGTGACGCTCTCCGTTCTCGCCATCGCCATGGCAGCGCCCGGCGTGCTGCTGACGCTGAAACGTCCCGAGAATGTGGCGACGCGTTTTGCCATCGCCATCGGCCTCGTCGCCCATGTCTCGCTGATCGTCTTCGCGATGAGCGGCCATCCCTGGCAGATCGACGTGCATATGTATTATTTCGCCATGCTGGCGATGCTCGCAGGTTTCTGCGACTGGCGCGTGATCGTGGCGGCGGCAGGCGTGACGGCCCTGCACCATCTGAGTTTCAACTTCATACTGCCGGCTGCGATATTCCCCGGTGGCGCCAGCCTCGGACGGGTGATGATCCATGCCGTGATCGTGGTGTTGGAGACCGCCGTCCTGGCCTGGGTCGTGGTCACGCTCGCACGCATGATGGAATTGTCCCGCGCCGGGGTCGAGGCTGCGGAAGAGGCACGCCGCAAGGATGTCGAGCTGGCAGAGATCCGCGCGCGTGATGCGGAAAAGGTCAGCGCCCGCGCAGCCGAAGTCGATCGTCTCGCAGCCGAGTTCGAGGGCGGCGTCCGCAATGCTCTCGCCACCCTGGACGAAGCCTTCAAGGCCATGCGCTCCAAGGCCGATGCGCTCGAGGCCATTGCGGCGAAGACCGGCTCCAGCGTATCCGATGTGCTCGCGAGTTCGGAGCGCACCACAGCCAATATCCAGAACGTCGCGGCCTCGGGCGAGGAACTCGCCGCCTCGATCGCGGAGATCGGGCGCTCGGCCACGCAATCCTCCGACATCGCCCGCCGGGCGGTGGAGGGCGCGCGCCGCACCGACGGTCAGGTGCAGACACTCTCCGATTCGGCGCGCAGCATCGGTGAGGTGGTCGATCTGATCCGCTCCATCGCCGAGCAGACCAATCTTCTGGCTCTCAACGCGACGATCGAGGCCGCCCGCGCGGGCGAAGCCGGCAAGGGCTTCGCCGTGGTGGCACAGGAGGTGAAGACGCTCGCCTCGCAGACCGCCAAGGCCACCGAGGACATCGCCTCCAAGGTTGCCGAAATGCAGTCGGCCACGCAGGATTCTGTTGCTTCGATCCAGGATATCACCACCACCATCGACGAGATGAGCGAACTCGCCGCGAGCATCGCCTCAGCCGTGACCCAGCAATCCGCGGCGACGCAGGAAATCGCTTCGAATGTTCAGGAGGCGGCGAATGGCGCCAAGGTGGTGAACGAGACCGTGGAAGTCGTCGGCACGCTATCGGGTGAGACCAGCAACGCATCCGAGGAAATCGTCGCCGCGACGCAGGCCCTGGCAGACGAGGCCGACAAGATCCGCGCAAGGGTCGAAGGGTTCTGCGCCTCGGTGCGCGCAGCCTGATACTGCGCGCACCGATCTCAAGATGCTGCCGTGACAAGCGAGCCCTCGCGCGATTTGCGCGAGGGTTCTTTATGTTGAAATTCGACTTTTTTGCAATTGAAGATACGCCGGAAGCAGGATCGCGCTTTCGCTATGGTAAATGCGCGCAAACCCGCACCGGGGCAATTCACGGCGCGGGAAACAGCGCATCCGTGCGCCCGGTCAGGCGATAGGCGACGAGGCCGACATATTCGCGCATCGCGACGTCGAAGCGGCGCAGGCCGTCGGAGATCGTGGCAAAGCCCTGCAGGCTCCCGTCACGGCCCATGGTGCGGAAATCCACCGGATAGGGCACCACTTCGAAACCCGCCTCGCGAAACACGCCGACGGAACGGGGCATGTGGAAGGCGGAGGTGACGAGAAGCCAGGTCTCGCCCTCCTTCTCGCCCTCCTTCTCGCCCTCCTGCGGCTGCGCGACATCACGCGAGAACACGGCATTCTCATGCGTGTTGCGCGAGCGCTCCTCGATGAGGATGCG
>PXAW01000589.1 GCA_003567055.1 Hyphomicrobiales bacterium | reverse complement strand
GACCGAGCTCGAGGTCGCGACCTGGTCCAGCTGGCCCGACTGCGGCGTCGGGATCGTCGGCGGCGCGGTCGCCGCGCTCGACATCGACATCGCCGAGGATGGCGAGCTGGCGCTGCACATCGAACGCTTGGCCCGCGAACGGCTGGGCGACACGCCGGCGCTCAGGATCGGCAAGCCGCCGAAGCGGCTCCTGGTCTATCGCACGACCGAGCCCTTCGCCGGGATCCGGCGCGCGCCGCTCGAGGTGCTCTGTCTCGGACAGCAGTTCGTGGCCTATGCCGAGCATCCCGACACCGGCCAGCCCTATGCCTGGCCGGACGAGGGGCTCGCGGATCTCGACATCGAAAGCCTGCCCGAAATCGACGCCGACAGGGCGGCAGCGTTCCTCGACGAGGCGCTGGCGCTGATCCCGCCCGAGCTGCGCCCAAAGAGCCTCGGTGCGAAGGGCGCGAACGGGACCGGGCACCCGTGTCTGCCGGCGCATGCTCAGGCTGGCACGCTGGCCGCGATCCGGAGCGCGCTAGCCTGGTTGCCGAACGCCGAGCTCGACTACGACAGCTGGATGCGCATCGGCATGGCGCTGAAGGGCGCGCTGGGTGAGGAAGGTGCTGCGCTCTTCGCCGACTGGTCGGCGCAGGCGGCCAAGAACGACCCGGCCGCGACGGCGAAGGCTTGGGCGAGCTTCAAGCCCGCGCGAATCGGCGCCGGCACGATCTATCACCTCGCCATGGAGAAGGGCTGGCGACCCGACCCCGACCTCCTGCTCGACGGCAGTCAGAAGGTTTGCGCGAGCGACGAGCACCCGGCGGCGGGTCTTCTCGCGCGGCTCGCCCAGCCTGATGCCCCGATGCCGATCCTCCCGCCAGCGCCGTCGTTCACGCTGACGATCCCGGGCGGGCTGGTCGGTGACCTCGCCCGCTACATGATCGACACGGCGCGAAGACCGCAACCGCTTCTCGCGGTGGGCGCCAGCCTCTGCGCCCTCGGCGCGCTGATGGGACGACGCTACCGCACGACGACCGACCTGCGCACGAACCTCTACATCGTCGGCATCGCGGACAGCGGGTCGGGCAAGAACCACGCCCGCGAGGTCGTCAACGAGCTGTTCTTCGCGGCGGGGCTGGCGCAACACCTCGGCGGCAACAAGATCGCCTCGGGCGCGGGGCTCCTGACCGCGCTCCACCGTCAGCCCGCGATCCTGTTTCAGATCGACGAGTTCGGGATGTTTCTGGCGGCAGCGGCCGATCGAAAGCGAAGTCCTCGTCACATCACTGAAATTCTCGACAACATGACAGAGCTGTTCACGGCTGCGGGAGGCATTTTTCTTGGAGCGGAATATGCCAATCGCGATGGGTCGAACGAGCGGCGCGACATCGTGCAGCCCTGTCTGTGCGTCTACGGCACAACCACGCCGTTGCATTTCTGGGGCGCTTTGCAAGGCGCCAATGTGGTCGATGGCTCGCTTGCGCGCTTCCTGATCCTGCCCAGCGACGAGGATTATCCCGACGAGAACATCACCGTGGGCATTCGTCAGGCGCCCTCTGTGCTGATCGAGGGGTTGCAACGCCTTGCCAGTGGAGGTGGGCTTCAACGGGGTAATCTGATCGGCAAGACGGCTGATCAGAACACGACGGTAAATCCGACCATCGTGCCAATGTCAGATGAGGCCAGAGCACGATTCAGGCGCCTCAGCCTCGAATTGACGGACGAATTGCGCGCAGCAGCCGGGACGGCCTTTACAGCAATCCTGGCGCGCATCGGAGAGAACGCTTTGAAGCTCGCGATGATCGTCGCGGTCGGGCGTAACCCGGCCAGACCTGAAATCGATTTGTCCGCGATGGAGTGGGCCATCAGCTTCGTGCGTCACTATGCGCAGCGCACCATGGAAGCGGTCGAGCGACATGTGGCAGATACCGAAACCGAAGCGCATCTCAAGCGGCTCAAGGAAATCATCCGGGCCGCAGGTGCAAAGGGGATCACGAAGTCCGAAATCACGCGCGCCTCTCAATGGCTGAAAGCCCGCGACCGGGACGAAATCCTGCTGACGTTGATTGAGAGTGGCGACATCACTACGGGCATGCGCGGCTCATCAACCAAGCAGGCAATGGTCTACCGGATGGCGAGGTGGGAGGGTGAGCCGAGATCCTTCAAACGCACTGAAGCGGATATTGAAGGATAATATTGGGTCAAGTTCTTGTACAAAATGGACAAAATGGAATCCTTCAAATCTTTCAATCTTTCAAGAGGACCCCCTTATCCCTCTACGCGTGTGCGCGCGCTTAAATAGAATGGAGTAGGTACCTTATTGAAAGATTGAATAATTGAAAGATTATATATTACATATATAAGACAACAGCTTAGGGACCGAAATCTTTCAAGATACCCCGTTGAAGGAATTGAAGGATCTGCCGGGCGGCCCGTTTGCCCGTCGCATGACATGACCAGACCCCCTTCAGGGCCTGGCGAGACCGTAGCCTTCACCGGCCAGCCTTCTCGCCACGCTCGCCGAAGCGAAGAGGAGGTCGGCATGTCCGAACCCACAGAAAACCAACGCACCATCCTTGCCCTCGATCTCGGCACAACAACCGGCTGGGCCCTGCGCAGCTTTGACGGCCTGATCACCAGCGGCACCGTCAGCTTCAAGCCTGGTCGCTTTGACGGTGGTGGCATTCGCTATCTGCGCT
>PXAW01000512.1 GCA_003567055.1 Hyphomicrobiales bacterium | reverse complement strand
GCTTCGAGCACGACATAGGGCAGGGATTCCGCATGCGATGGCATGACCATGACGCGTGCACGGGCGAGGACATCGCGGATCGGTTGGGCATCCTCGAAGGTGACATCCTCGGCGAGGCCATATTCGCTTGCGCGTTGCATCAGCAGGGCGCGATCCGGTCCCGATCCCACGGCGAGCAGGCGCGGTGCGCTGCCCCGCTTCTGCCGGATCAGCCGCATCGCCTGCAGCAGCGTATCCACGCCCTTGGCGAGCAGCATTTCGCCGATGAAGACGAGATCGAAGGGTGCATCCGCATTGTCGACGGGCTCGAACTCCGCCGGATACAGGCCGTTATGAACGATCATGGCAGGGCGATTCGCCGCACCGACATAGCGATCGAAGCAGCCGGCGACATGGCGGCTCTCGAAGAGGAACACGTCCGTTCGGCGCGCCATCCATCGTTCCGCTGCCATATAGAGGTGGTGGCGGGGATTGCCGGGGCCGAAATGGAAGCTCCCGCCATGGGGTGTATAGGCACGCACCGCTCCGGGGGCGTGACGGCGCGCCAGGGCCCGGGCATAGAGCCCGCCCTTGGAGCCGTGTCCGTGCAGCACGCTCGCGCCGATTTCGCGCTGAAGACGGGCCAGTGCGCGCAGCGCAGCAAGATCGCTCAGGGAGGGGTTGCGCGTCATCGCAACCCGGGTGATGCCGAGCTCCAGCGCGGGACTTGCGCGCTCGATCATTGCCTGGGTGCGGGCATTGGTTTGCGATGAATCGAAGAAGAGACCCACTGCATGGCCCCGTGCCGCCTGTTCGCAGGCGAGATCGACGACATGGCGAAACAGCCCGCCGATAGGGGCGCGAAACACGTGCAGTATGCGAAGTGGCCCGCCCGCCGCAGGCGTATCCGGACCGGACATCAGAACCAGCGCTCGCGCACGATCACGGTATCGCCAGGGCGCAGCGTGTAATCGATCGGCGCGTTGAAGCGATCGGTTTCATCCCCGATCTTGCGCGAGACGGTGGCGTAGCTGCGCACGGCCCGTGGCGTGAAGCCGCCCGCGATCGCGATTGCATTCTCGACACTCATGCCGGCTACATAATCGTACTGGCCGCCACGCGCGACCTCGCCCATGATATAGAAAGGACGGTACGTATCGATCTCGATGGTGACGCGCGGCTCGCGAATGAAACCTGCCGCGAGGCGTCCGCTCACGCGCTCAGCCGCCTCTGCCGTGGTCAGCCCCTCGACGGTGACGGCGCCGATCAGCGGCACCGTGATCGCCCCGCTGCCATCGACCGTATAGATGTTCGACAGCGAATCCTGCCCGAACACGATCAGCCGTACCCGATCATCCGTGGCCAGACGATAATCGCGGGCGGAAAAGCTCTCATCGCCGCGCCGTGCCGTCAGCGCCGCACAACCTGGGAGTGCGGCTGCGGTCAGCAGGAGAGCGAGTGTCTTGCGCCTGTTCATCGGAGTTTCGACCATCCGGCTGGGGTGAATCTGCGTGAAACGTAAAGTGACAGGGTTAACAGAACCTTGCGCGAAGAAGCGAAGTGGTGAAATGCTGCCTGTCGGTTGTTTTTCTTAACCATCCGGAAACCCTGTCTGTTCATCCTGTGCGCAAATCCGGCCCGATATGGAAGCCAGTATGGAGCGCGAGATGAAGCAACCTCGAGATGCGTCGTTTGACCATGGCGGTCGCGATGGCATGGTGGATCTGCGCGAGATCCTGTTGGCCCTGCGCGGGCGTATCAAGACGATCCTCGCCATTACCGTTGCCGTCGCCATCGGCGCGATCGTGTTCGTTCTCACCGCGACGCCGCGTTTCGCGGGCGAAACCCAGGTGCTTCTGGAGAATCGGGACAGCGTCTTCACCCGTACCCTCTCCGAGCGCGAATTGCCGGGCGGCACGATCGACGAGCAGGCGGTGCTGAGCCAGGTCCAGATCGTCACCTCGCGCGAGGTGGCGCGGGAGACGATTCGCCGGCTGGGGCTCGTCGGCAATGCCGAATTCGATCCGCTGGTCGGGCCGATGGACCCGATCACGCGCGTGCGCACCATGCTCGGCATCGCCGATGGAAGCTTCGACGGAAACGAGGAAGACCGGATCTTCGATTCGTATTACCGCGCCCTGATGGTCTATGCCGTGCCGCGCTCACGTGTTCTCGCCATCGAATTCCGCTCTTCGGATCCCGACCTCTCGGCGCGGGCCGCCAACACCATTGCCGAGGTCTATCTCGAACATCTCGAGGAGGCGCAGGCCGAACTCGCGCGGGCCGCTTCGAACTGGCTCGGCACCAATATCGAGGATCTGCGTGCGCGCGTGAGCGAGGCGGAAGCCGCCGTGGAATCGTTCCGCTCTTCCTCGCGCCTGTTTCTGAGCGGTGAAAGCGCCAACATCTCCTCGCAGCAATTGAGCGATCTCAACACCCGGCTCGCGGAAGCGCGCTCCGCCCAGGCCGATTCGGAAGCACGGGCGCAATTGCTCAGCGAGATGATCGCCGAGGGCAGGGCCTTTGAAATTCCTGATGTCGCGAGCAACGACCTGATCGGCCGGCTGATCGAACAGCGCATCGATCTGCGCTCGCAGATCGCGCTCGAACAGCGCACGCTGCTGCCCGGGCATCCGCGTATACTGGAGCTTCGTGCTCAGCTTTCCGATCTCGACGAGCAGATCACCGCATCTGCGGAGCGGACGGT
>PXAW01000278.1 GCA_003567055.1 Hyphomicrobiales bacterium | reverse complement strand
TTGTAGGCGTCCTTGAGCCCGGTATATTTGCCGACGATGCCGATCGTGACCTCGCCTTCCGGGTTGGCGATTCGCTGCGAGATCGTGGTCCAGCGCGTCAGATCCGGCTCGGCTTCGGTCTTGATGCCGAAGGCCGAGAGGACTTCGTCGTCGAGCCCTTCGGCATGATAGGACAGCGGCACGTCATAGATCGAGGGCGCGTCCTGCGCCTCGATCACCGCCGTCTCGCGGACATTGCAGAACAGTGCGAGCTTGCGCCGCTCATCCTGCGGGATCGGGCGGTCGCAGCGGCAGAGCAGGATGTCGGGCTGGATGCCGATCGAGCGCAATTCGGCCACGGAATGCTGCGTCGGCTTCGTCTTGAGCTCGCCGGCGGAGGGGATGAAGGGCAAGAGCGTCAGGTGGACGAAGATCGACTGGCCGCGCTCGAGATCGTTCGACAGCTGGCGGATCGCCTCGAAGAAGGGCAGGCCCTCGATATCGCCGACCGTGCCGCCGATCTCGACGAGGACGAAATCGTAATCCTCGTTGCCGGAGACGACGAATTCCTTGATGGCGTTGGTGACATGCGGAATCACCTGGATCGTGGCGCCGAGATAATCGCCGCGCCGCTCCTTGGTGATGATGTCGAGATAGATCCGCCCCGTGGTGATGTTGTCCTGCTTGGAGGCCGGCACACCGGTGAAGCGCTCGTAATGGCCGAGATCGAGATCCGTCTCCGCGCCGTCATCGGTGACGAAGACCTCGCCATGCTGATAGGGGCTCATCGTGCCCGGATCGACGTTGAGATAAGGGTCGAGCTTGCGCAAGCGAACCTTGTAGCCGCGCGCCTGGAGCAGCGCCCCGAGAGCCGCCGAAGCGAGGCCCTTGCCGAGCGATGAAACCACGCCGCCGGTGATGAAAACGTACCGCGTCATGGACTGGTATCCATAATCGAGCCCCGGCGATTCGCAAGCAGCGAATGCGTCATGCGGGCATCATCCACACAAAACAAAGGGGCCGGTCGCCCGGCCCCGCGAAGGCCTCGCCGTCCGCCATGCCGCGCTCAGCGCGACTGCGGAACCTGAGGCGAAGCGGGCTGATCGCCCTGCTGCTGCTGGAGCTGCTCCAGAATGCCCGGGCCGGTGCCATCCGGTGCGGTTTCGCCCGGCTGGGCGGGCGGAGCCGTGAGGCCGCCGGGAACGTCGAAGACCGAAGTCGGCTGGCTGGCCTGGCCGGCGAGAATCGCCAGTGTCAGGCTCGTCGCGAAGAAGGCCGCCGCGAGGATCGCCGTCGCACGCGTCAGCGCACTGGCCGAGCCGCGCCCCGTCATGAAGCCACCGGGCCCGCCGCCGCCACCACCGCCACCGGCGCCCATGCCGATGCCGCCTTCGGAGCGTTGCAGCAGCACGACGCCCACGAGCGACAGCACGATGAGCAGATGGATGATGATGATGACCGTTTGCATGCTCTACCCTTCAGCGTCCTGCCGGCCGGACCGATCGGCCCGCCGGCTTGCCGCACGCGACCGATGATGCGCCGACATGAGACACGGCAACGCGGCGATTCCACGGCATAGCCGTGACCGCGACAGCCTTCATATGCAATCGCAAAGCCCGTCTGTCCAGCGTCGATCACGAAAAAAGCGAACGCCCGCAGCCGCAAAGCCACGGGCGTCATTCATGAACCGCGTACGCCTTACCCCTCATGCGGGCGATTCATGAAATGCTGGATGATGTCGTTCATGAAACCACGCGCCAGAACCTCGGATTCCTTGACGAAGCGCAGGCGATCAACATCGGAGGGCGGCAGCGGGCTCTTTGCGGCGACCTCGTCGACGATCTTTTCCAGAATGTCGTTCATCAGAACCAGCTGTTCGTTGGTATCGAACAGATCGTCGATCATCATCTGCCGCACCGGAAGCGACTGCAGGTCGATATCGTGTTCCTGCTGGAGATGATCGCGCACGACGCGTTCGGTTTCGGGTGTGACGGGGCCGCGATCATTCGCGCCCGGCTCCCCGAGGCTGCGGAAGGCCGCCCGGTCCGGCGGGGCCGACATGCGGACGCGGCTCCAGTCGTTATTCTTTTCGACAGCGAGTTGGAAAACGTCGATCAGATCCGGGTTCGCATGCGGCGTCAGATGCCCGTCGGCTGCGAAGATGGCGCGCTGCCCGGGAGCCAGATGCGGAATCGTCTCCTGCGTAGGCGGGCGCGTCGCCGTGCGCACGCGCCGGGCTATGTCATCGGTTTGCGAGGGAGGCGCGTCTGCCGCCGATTCAGGCTGTGCCGGCGCCCCTTCGTAATCCGATTGCCCGGATTCCTGCTCCAGGACGTAATCAGATCGTGCGGGCGCAGGCATGAAGGCCCTTGCCTCCTCTTCGGCGACATGCCGGCTGAGCGAATGCAGCATGCTCAGCTGTCGCGCGCTGTCTGCCGCAGGGGCGTCGGCGACGGTGCGGGCGAGGTCGTCCACCAGAGCACTGATCGTCGCGCCGATCGTGGCACCGGCCGTGGCGCCGGCCGTGGCGCCGGCATTGCCGACGAGCGGGCCCTGCATTGTCTTCGCGAGAGATTCACCGGCCTGCGCCGGCCCCGACGCCGTTCCGGAATTGCGCATGGCCTGCGTGAAGGCGGGATCGCGCCACACATTCGGCGACCCGCTGGCTTGTTCGGCGTTGCCGCCTTCCACATTCCGATTGCCGTTCGAGGC
>PXAW01000591.1 GCA_003567055.1 Hyphomicrobiales bacterium | reverse complement strand
GCGGCGAGATCCGCGACAACGCGCCGTCGCGGCAACCCACAGAGGCTTCCGGCGAGCGCATTGCCATGGCGGCGCTCGAAGCGCCCGTGCCGCCGCCGGCAGTGCGCGAAACGGTGACCGCGACGGCATCGACCGGCAGGCGCAATGCGCCGTCATCGCGCGACCTCGTCGCCACCGCCCGCGATCCGCGAGAGAGCTGGCGGGTGCTCTTTGCCGGGCAGCCGCATGTCGATGAGGCCGTGCGCCGCTCCGCCGTGAGCAACGGTTCCGTGCGTTATGCGCAGGCGAAGCCGCAGGGCCGTGAGGCGCCGGCCGGCTTCGTCGGTGCGCGCGAGGCGGGCCTCGCTCTCGGCTTCGCGAAGGAGAGCGTGCCGGGGCCGACGATCGGTGCGTTTTCCGGCCCCGCCGTGGCGCCCTTGCCCGTCAGGCAGTGAGCCGCTTCAATCTTCCAGCAAGGTCTTGATTTCCGCGCGCAATTGCGGGCCGAGCGTCTCGTCCTCCAGCCCGTAGGCCAGGTTCGCGACGAGGAACCCGATCTTCGAGCCGGTATCGAAGGTGCGCCCGTCATAGCGCATGGCGAAGAAGTCCTGGCGCTCGCCAAGACGCTTCATCGCATCGGTAAGCTGGATCTCGTTGCCCGCACCCGGCCCCTGATCGGCCAGCAGATCGAAGATCTCCGGCTGCAGGATGTAGCGCCCCGAGATGATCAGATTGGAGGGCGCTTCGCCCTTCGGCGGCTTCTCGACCATGCCGGTGATGCGGTAGGTGCGCCCGGCCTCGTCGTCGCGGAAGGATTCGTCCACGGCGACGATGCCGTATTTGTGGGTCTCGTCCTCGGGGACTTCCTCGACCGCGATGATGTTGCCGCCATGGCGATCGTAAGCTGCGAGCATCTGCGTCATGCAGCCGCGCGAGAGCATGTCGGGCAGGATCACCGCGAAGGGCTCGTTGCCCACAATGTCGCGCGCGCACCAGACCGCATGGCCGAGGCCGAGCGGTGCCTGCTGGCGGGTGAAACTCGTCGCGCCGGCTGCCGGCAGATCCGCCATCAGCGCGTCGTAAGCCTCGGTCTTGCCGCGCTCGCGAAGCGTTGCCTCCAGCTCGTAAGCCATGTCGAAATGGTCCTCGATCGGGCCCTTGTTGCGCCCGGTGACGAAGACGAAATGCTCGATCCCCGCCGCGCGCGCCTCATCGACGACATGCTGCACCACCGGGCGATCGACGACGGTCAGCATCTCCTTGGGAACCGCCTTGGTGGCGGGAAGGAAACGCGTACCGAGGCCCGCGACGGGAATGACGGCCTTGCGAACAGGCTGCATGTGAGTTCCACCCCTTTCTTGCACGCTCCGGCTTGATCGTGCCGTTAAGGAACGTGTGATCTTTCATCTCTAGATTGTCCGACCAAGGCTGCCTTACGGTCAAGACAGACCCATGGTACGGCGGCGCTTGTCCGATAGAAACCCGTGAAATGGCGGAGAGTTGCAATGACAGTGCTGGTGACCGGCGGAGCCGGCTATATCGGCAGCCACATGGTGCTCGCCCTGCGCGATGCGGGGGAGCGCGTTGTCGTGCTCGACGATCTCTCGACCGGCCACCGCGATGCCGTGCCTGAGGGCGTGCCGCTGATCACCGGGGATGTCAGCGATCAGGCGCTGGTGCGCGATATCGTCGCACAGCATGGCGTGAGCGCGCTCGCGCATTTCGCCGCGCGCATCGTGGTGCCCGATTCGGTGGCAGATCCGCTGGGCTATTACGAGGCGAACACCGTCAAGACCCGCGCCCTCATCGCCGCCGTGCAGGATGCCGGGGTCGGGCAGGTGATCTTCTCCTCGACCGCCGCCGTCTATGGCGAGCCGGAGGAATCGCCGGTGAGCGAGGAGGTGCCGCCGGCGCCGATCAACCCCTATGGCCGCTCCAAGCTGATGAGCGAGTGGATGCTCGCCGATGCGGCGCATGCCCTGCCGCTGCGTTATGTCGCTTTGCGCTATTTCAACGTGGCCGGTGCCGATCCGCAGGGCCGCTCCGGCCAGTCCACCCCCAATGCCACCCATCTGATCAAGGTCGCCTGCGAGGCCGCGCTCGGCAAGAGTCCGGGCCTGTCGATCTTCGGTACCGATTATCCGACCCCGGACGGGACCTGCCTGCGCGATTACATCCACGTCACCGATCTCGCCGATGCGCATCTGCGCGCGCTCGCCCATCTGCGCGGTGGCGGCGACAATCTCGTCCTGAATTGCGGCTACGGCCACGGCTTCTCGGTGCGCGAGGTGATCGCCATGGTGAAGCAGGTCTCCGGATCCGACTTCCCCGTCACCGAAGCGCCCCGCCGCGCCGGCGACCCGGCGGCTCTGGTCTCGCGCGCCGACAAGCTCCCCGGCCTGCTCGGCTGGAAACCGCGTCACGACGATCTCGAGACGATCGTGCGCCATGCGCTGGAATGGGAGCGGCGGCTCACTTGAGCGCATGACGAAATCCGCGTCGGCGCGTGGCGGAGCGACTCGACGACGTTCGCGTTCTGGTCCATGTTCGGCGCATGAGTCGGTTTCAGGATCATGAGAGCGTGCCGCCCGCTCCCGGCGGTTCGATTTCCGCGCGCGCCCGCGCTGCGGCTTCCCCGCGTGCCACCTATCTGGAAGGGCTGAACGACGAGCAGCGTCGTGCGGTCGAGGCGACGGAGGGGCCGGTTCTGGTGC
>PXAW01000119.1 GCA_003567055.1 Hyphomicrobiales bacterium | reverse complement strand
CGAGGGCCGTGACCATCACGACCGGCAGATGCGCCGTCTGCGGAGAATTCTTCAGCCGCCGGCAGACCTCGAACCCGTCCATGCCCGGCATCATCACGTCGAGCAGCACGATGTCGCACAGGCCCTGCTCGCAAATGGTCAGCGCATCCGGCCCGTTCATGGCCGTGACGACGTCGAAATATTCCGCCGTCAGCTTGGCTTCGAGCAGCTTGACGTTGGGAAAAATGTCGTCGACCACGAGTACTCTGGCAGTCATGTCCCGTCCTTTCAGCCCGCATCCGCATAGGTGCGGACTGTTTCGATGAACTTCGCCACGGAAATCGGCTTGGAGAGATAGGCCTCGCAGCCGCCTTCGCGGATGCGTTCCTCGTCGCCCTTCATGGCGAAGGCGGTGACGGCGACGACGGGGATGGATTTCAGTTCCTCGTCCTCCTTGAGCCATTTGGTGACTTCGAGGCCGGAGACTTCGGGCAGCTGGATATCCATCAGGATCAGATCCGGGCGGTGGGTACGGGCGAGTTCCATCGCCTCGATTCCGCTCGCGGTCTTGAGCGTGGCATAGCCTTGGGCCTCGAGCAGATCGTTGAAGAGCTTCATGTTCAGCTCGTTATCCTCGACGATGAGCACCGTCTTCTGCATGGGTCGATCCCCGTTTTCGCCGGACGGCCCCCGCTAAGCCTGTCGCCGGCATTCTCCCGTTCCGCAAAGCATAGTAAATCGGTACCCATGAACGAATGGCAAACCGAATCGGGATTCTCATGAAACTGCCTTCACCGGACCAGGCCCGCGAAACCGCCATCGCCGTCTTCGCGCGGATAGTCGCCGACGAGGAGCGCCTGGGGCGCTTCTTCGATCTGACGGGCCTGCGCCCGGATCAGATCCGCGAGGCCAGCACGACACCACAATTCTTCGAAGCCGTGCTCGACCATGTGGTGCGCTACGAGCCCCTGCTCATCGAGATCGCCGGAGAGCTCGATACGGATCCGCATGTCATCGTCGCCGCCCATGCCTGCCTCGCACCGCCACCGCCGGAATAGACATCGATCATGCAGGATAGACCGCCGATCGGGGCTTATCTGTGTCGGGATTGCCTGTGGAGCGGGCCGGTTCCCGCCGGTTCGCGTCCGCGCTGCCCGTCCTGCGGCTCGCCGCGCGGGCTCATGCATGACGAGCGCGACAGCCTGGCCATCGCGCATATCGACTGCGACGCCTTCTTCGCGGCGGTGGAGAAACGCGAGAACCCGGCACTGGCGGACAAGCCGGTCATCATCGGCGGCGGGCGGCGCGGGGTGGTTTCCACCGCCTGCTATGTCGCGCGGATCTACGGCGTGCGTTCGGCCATGCCGATGTTCAAGGCGCTCGAAGCCTGCCCGGACGCCGTGGTGATTCGTCCCCGCATGGCGCTCTACGCGCAGGTCGGCCGGCAGGTGCGCGAAATGATGCGCGCGCTGACGCCGCTGGTCGAGCCGCTCTCCATCGACGAGGCCTTTCTCGATCTCGGCGGCACCGAACGCCTGCACGGGGCGAGCCCGGCCCTGACGCTGGCGCGTTTTGCCAAACGCGTCGAGGAGGAGATCGGCATCAGCGTCTCGGTCGGGCTGTCCTACAACAAGTTCCTCGCCAAGATCGCCTCGGATCGCGACAAGCCGCGCGGCTTCTCGATCATCGGGCGCGCCGAGGCGAAGACGTTCCTCGCCGGTGAGCCGGTGGGCATCCTGCCGGGGGTGGGCAGGGTCGCGCAGGAACGTCTCGCCCGCGCCGGCATCCGCCGTATCGGCGATATCGCGGCCCGCTCATTGCCCGATCTGATACGCATCGCCGGCAATGATGCGCAGCGCCTCGCCAGACTCGCCGCAGGCGAGGATACCCGCCGGGTCGAGCCCGAGCGCGCAGCCAAGAGTATCTCGAGCGAAACCACTTTCGACACCGATATCGCCACACAGGATGTGCTAGAGCCGATCCTGTGGGAACTCGCCGAGAAAGTTGCCCGGCGGCTTCGTGCCGGCAACATCGCCGGGCGCACCGTGGTGCTCAAGCTGAAGACGCGTGATTTCCGCAACCGCACCCGCACCGTCTCCGGTCTGGCACCGACCCAGCTTGCAACGCGGCTCTATGCCACCGCGAGGCAGATGCTCGCAGCCGAATGCGACGGCACGGCCTTCCGGCTGATCGGCATCGGCGCCGCCGATCTCGTCGACGGCGCGCTCGCCGATCAGGGTGATCTCGCCGATCGCGAGGTGGTGCGCGAGAAAAGCCGCGAGACCGCCATCGCAAACCTGCGCGAACGCTTCGGCGACAGCATCGTCAAACGTGGCCTGAGCCTGCGCAACGCCCCGCCGGCGAGCGGGGCGCGCAAGCGCGACGATGGTGAAGACGGGTAATGCCCGAATTGCAAGCCGCCGGCGTCACTCGTCGCCGATGACCCGCTGCTGAGTCGCTTGCGACGCAGGCGCGATCTCTTCCCGATCAGCGGGCCGCATCTCCAGCAGCCCGACGGCAATGACGGCGAGGATTAGCGCCGCGATCGCGGTCTGGCCGAGGCGCAGGCTCTCCGCCCGTTGCGAGAGCATGGCCGGGATTCTGTGGGCGGCCCGGCGCAGGCTGCGCGCGCGGCGCCGGCTTGCGGCGTCGATATGGCTGCGCAGGGCGAGGAAGGGCGCCGTGATCCCCTGGATGAAGGTCTGCACCCCGATCCTG
>PXAW01000139.1 GCA_003567055.1 Hyphomicrobiales bacterium | reverse complement strand
GTCATCGATACGATTTTCGTACATTTGAATGGGGATGCGTAAGCCATTCGCGCGCCACCCCGTCCTTAATTCCTCCCCTTAGGGGCTATGACATTCACACATCTTTCTTGCACATGCCGGGATGGTCTGATTCCTTTGTGCCAAATGGAGGTTGTCATGGACTTGAGGCTGGGCGGTTTTGGGGATCGGCGTCTGGAAAAAGGGGGGCCGATCTGCTGGCGCGACTGGTTTCGCATGGAGCGGGTGGGATCAGGGTTCGGCGTCTGGGCGGTGATCGGGCGGGCGAGATCCGTTTCACGCGGTTTTTGCGTAACCCGTCCGTGACGCCGGACGAGATGATCGCGACCGCTTTCGCGCGCACACAGGCCGCATGCGTGGGTCGGGACGTTCTTGCCATTCAGGATACGACCGTGACGCGCTCGGCGGGTGGTGGCGGCAGCTATCTGCACGCCATGATCGCCGTGGACGCCGAGAGTGGCGCGACCCTCGGGGCGCTGGATGCGGAGTTTCTGGAGCGCACGAAGGGACGCAGGGAGAGCCGCCACATCCGGACGTTCGAGGATCGCGACAGCGCGCGCTGGCTCGAGGCGACGCGCCGGGCCGGTCGGATCGACGGGGCTGCGCGCGTGACTGTCGTGGCGGATCGCGAGGCGGATATGTTCGCGTTGTTCGCACAACGCCCTGCCCATGTGGATTTGCTGGTGCGTGCCAGGCATGACCGCGCGCTCGCGGACGGCGGCAAGCTGGCGGCGCGGATCGCCTCCGGACCACGGCTGGGCTATGCCGCGCTCGATCTGCCTGCCCAGCCGGGACGCCCGGGGCGCGCCGCGCAGCTTTCGGTCCGCTTCGGCCGGCTCCGGCTGCGCGCGCCGGGAGGAGGATGCGGGACCGGCACCGCACCGGTCACCATGACTTATGTCGATCTGTGCGAGGAGACCCCGCCCGCAGGCGCGAGTCCGGTTCACTGGCGGCTTCTGACCACGCTCGCAGTCGAAACGGTCGAAGACGCACTCGATATCGCCGCGCGCTACGCCAGACGCTGGCAGATCGAGGAAGTGTTCCGCACCATGAAGCGCAAGGGCTTCGACATCGAGGCGCTGGCGATCAGGGATGACGCGCCGCGCAACCGCCTCGTCCTGGCTTGCTTCATCGCCGCGACCATCGTCATGCAGATGACAGCAGAGCGTGACGGGCCGGGTATCCGCCCGCTGACAGATGCGTTCGACCCACAGGATCGCCCCCTGCTTGCCGCCTTGTGCCGCGATCTCGAGGGCAAGACAGAGCGCCAGAAGAACCCCCATGCGCCAGACACCCTCGCCTTCGCCACATGGGTCTGCGCAAGGCTGGGTGGTTGGACCGGATACTACGGAAAACCAGGCCCCATCGTCATCCTGCGAGGCTGGATAGAATTCCAGACCCTCAAACAGGGCGCAAGGCTCGCCCAAACCATGATCCAGGAAACCAGGCAAGATGTGTGAATCTAATAGCCTTAGGGGAGGGAGACATGGAGCGTGCTTCATGTGTGGAAAGCTTTATCACAGTTTAGGAGTGTATTAGAGTTAAGAAAACAATCAATTATCCCTAATATTCTTGAGCTATCCTAATCGAGGCAACATGGATTTTCAGCGCGGTCGCCCCTCGGCAAGCACTTCGGTCGCGCAGGCGCGAAAGCTGAGAAAGCAGATGACGCCTGAGGAAGTGCGGGTCTGGGCGGCGCTGCGGAAGCTGCGGCATCAGGGCTATCCCTTTCGTCGGCAGGTGCCGATCGACAGGTACATCGTTGATTTCGCCGCATTGAAGCAGCGAGTCGTCGTCGAGATCGACGGCAGTCAGCATGGTTATGCGGGAGGCGCTGGCCGTGACCAGGTGCGAGATGCGGTGCTCACCGGTCGCGGTTTTCGTGTCTTGCGATTCTGGAACAACGAAGTGCGGGACGATTTTCGCGCGGTCATCGATACGATTTTCGTACATTTGAATGGGGATGCGTAAGCCATTCGCGCGCACCCCGTCCTTAATCCCTGCCTTCAGTGGAGAGAAAGCGCGCCCTTCATGAAGCGCTCGCCCTGGCCTCCCTCCCCAGCGGGGAGGGAACGAGGGTGGGGAGAAGCGTCGATGCAGGTGATCAGCGCTGCGGAATGAGGAAGCCGGGTTCACCCCACCCTTAGTCCCTCCCCTTAGGGGAGGGAGATATGGCGAGCCCTTCATGACGGCGCCTCCCTCCCCAGCAGGGAGGGAACGAGGGTGGGGAGATCGCCGAGTGAAGATGGTTGACGTCGATGATTTTGCACCCGGGTTCACCCCACCCTTAATCCCTCCCCTGAGGGGAGGGATATATGGCGGGCGCTGCATGGCGGTTTGAAAAGAGGATCTCATGTTCAACTTGCTACAGAATCTCGGGCGGCTGGCCGCGCCGGGGCACAAGGCGTCGCGGGCCGGGGCGGCGATGGCGCTGTATCATGGCGGGCGACCGATCTGGACGCCGCGTGATTATGCGGCGCTGGCGCGGGAGGGGTTTCAGCGCAATCCCGTGGTGCATCGCGCGGTGCGGCTGGTGGCGGAGGCGGCGGCGTCGATGCCGCTGATCCTGCGCGAGGGCGGCGCCGAGATCGTGGCGCATCCGCTGCTCGATCTGCTCGCGAGGCCCAATCCGCGCGAGGGCGGGACGGGGTTGCTCGAGCGGCTCTACGGGCATCTGATGG
>PXAW01000393.1 GCA_003567055.1 Hyphomicrobiales bacterium | reverse complement strand
GCGGCAACGTGGAAGAAGGCCGGCGCGCCGGGTCCGCCATTGAGATATTTGTAGCCGCAGCCCACGGCGAAATCGACATCCGCGCCGGCGAGATCGAGCGGCACGGCCCCGGCGCTGTGCGCCAGATCCCAAAGCGTGAGGGCGCCGGCTTCGTGAGCATGGCGGGTGAGCGCGGCCATGTCGTGCATGGCGCCGCTGCGGTAATCGACATGGGTGAGCATCAGCACGGCGGTATCGTCGCCGAGCGCGCCGGGGATCTCCCCGGCATCGTCCACCAGAACGAGGCGATGACCCCGGTCGAGCTGGGCGATCAGGCCCTGCGCCATGTAGAGATCGGTCGGAAAATTGCCGCGCTCCGAGACGATCACCCGGCGGTCCGGGCACAGGGCGAGGGCGGCGGAGAGGAGTTTGAACAGGTTGACCGAGGTGGAATCGGCGGCAAAGACCGTCTGCGCCGGGGCGCCGATCAGCCGGGCGATGCGCGCGCCGACCCGCTCGGGGAGATCGATCCAGCCGGCATCGTTCCAGCTGCGGATGAGGCCCCGGCCCCATTCGTCGTCGATGGTCCGGGCCACACGATCGCGCACGGCATGCGGCAGTGGTCCGAGGGAATTGCCGTCGAGATAGATGACGTCATCCGGCAGGGCGAAATGCGCGCGCATCGGGGCGAGGCGGTCTTGCGCGTCGTGCGCGCGCGCCCCGTCCCGGCTGGTGAGCCGCTGCTGCGTCGTCATGATACCGCTCCGTCACCTGCGTGAAAAACGGCCCGCATGCATGATGCGGGCCGCCGAAGTGAAGTAGCGAAATATGGCCATCCGGTCGAGCCCGGATGGCCGGTTTCCCTCAACGTGCCTGTGCGTCGATCTCGATACGCTCCATCAGCGCGGCGGGTGCGCTCATGGTGCCGAGTTCCATCAGCGGAATGCCCGCCGGATCGATCGATTCGACGGCGATTTCGAGCTCGCCGGGGTTTTCGAGGAAGCGCCCGACGGCTTGCGCGAGGCTCTGCGCCTGCGGTCCGCCACCGAGAATCGCCGGCAGCATCATCTGCGACATCATCCCCAGCTGCTGGCGGGCCTGATCCGGGCTCACGCCCATCTCTGCGGCCTGCAAGGTGAGCAGGATCTCGGCGATGCCGCGATCCTCCACCATCAGATGCAGGTTCTTCACGGTGGCCCCCATCAGCGCCATCAGCCGGGTCGCCTCGTCGCCGGAAAAGGCCTGCGGCCCGACGCCGCCGATCACGCCGCGCAGGGAGACGGCGCCGATATCCTCGCCGCTGAAGGAGAGATCGCTGAGCACGATTTCCTGCCCCGCCTCGTTCCAGCGCGCGGCGAAACCGGCGGAGAGGTCGAGGCGCTCATAGCCGAATCCGCGCGCCATCTCGATGAATTCCTCGCCGGTCCCCTCCGGCAGATCGAAGGCGAGATTGTCGATGGCAACACGCAGATTGGTCGGCACGCCCTGATAAGGCGTATCCGCCGTGACGCTCAGGCGCCCGATGGATCCGTCGATCGCCGGTGCGCCGGGCTCCGGCGGAATCGAGGCAGTGAGATCATTGAGCGTCACCGTGCCGATCACGGGCATCATGCGCTGAATCTCATCCGGCGAGAGATCGGCATCAGGGTCTTCCGCCAGCGCACGCAGCCCTTCCATCATCGGCGCGAAGGAGAAGCCTTCGGAATCGATCGAGGCAATGGCGATTTCCGCGCCATCCGCCGCGATGCGCATATCCTCCATCATGAAGGCGGCGAACCCGCCTTCCGGATCGCCGAGGAAGGCGATGCGCTCGATGCGCATGTCGACCGGCTCATCCTCGCTCTCGTCGACGGCGCTCATGCCGGTCACGTTCATTTCCTCGAAACGGAAGGAATCCATCAGATCCGCGACGAAGTGGAGCATGCGCGAGGCCTCTTCCGTCGTCGGATCGTCGGCATCCTCCATCGCCGTGATCATCGCAATGGTCTCGGTGAGGGGCTCCTGCAGCAGCCGCAAGGCTACGGCGCGCCCGGAAATCTCGTCGATGTTGAAACGTGCGCTCTCGCCGTCGCTCAAGGCGATATCGCGAATCGAGAACGATTCGTAGGCCGTGCGGAACGGGTTGTCTCCCTCGCCCGCCGCTTCTGTATAGTAGCGCACGATCAGCGGCAGATCGATCATCAGGGTCTCGACCGCGCCGAAGCGACCCGCGACATCCTCGTCGCCGTCGCTCGCGGAGAAGCTGCCGCCGGCGGCGGTGAAGCTGGCGATACGGCCCTCGCGCATGTTCTCGATGCGGACATCCTCGTAGACGGCCTCCTGCGTCACCTCGGCGACATCCTGGCTCATCATCATGCGCGGGATCGTGATCTGCGTCGCCGAAAGTGTTGCAAGCGTCTCGAACAGCACGAGCGGGTCGTCCTGCGCGAAGGCCGCCTCGATCTCGGATGCCGTGAGGCTCGATCCGGTCAGTTCCATGCGCGGGATCTCGTAGGTCCCCAACGCTCCGGAATATGCCAGATCCTCAACGACGAAGTCGTTGGCGGCAGCGGGCGCGCTCCACATAGCCAGCGTGCCGAACAAGCCGAGACCCAGCGCGAGCGCGGCTGTCGCCGATCCCCCGCGATACCCGGCATATCGAGCCGAAACCGTCATATCTGCCTCCGTTATCCGTTCACTTTGGGCGCGATCATACAGATCGCCGCCGTGAAAAACAGGGGGGAGCGACGGGGAATTCCGCCGGGTGGTTCACGCGGGCCCGGCCCGCCGCTTCAACCGCTCCCGTCGATGCGCTTGCCGAGGCGTCCGGCCAGATCCTGGATGAACTGCCAGGCGGTGCGACCCGAGCGGGCGCCACGGGTCGTGGCCCATTCCAGGGCATCGCGGCGCAGGGTCTCCTCGTCGCAGGTGAGGCCCAGATGCGCCGCATAGCCGAAGACCATGTCGAGATACTCGTCCTGTGAGCATTTGTGGAAACCGAGCCAGAGGCCGAACCGGTCGGAGAGCGAGACTTTCTCTTCCACGGCCTCGCCGGGATTGATCGCCGTGGCGCGTTCGTTGTCCACCATGTCGCGCGGCATCAGATGGCGGCGGTTGGAGGTGGCGTAGAAAAGCACGTTGTCGGGCCGTCCCTCGATGCCGCCTTCGAGCACGGCCTTGAGCGACTTGTAGGAGGTGTCGTCGGAATCGAATGACAGATCATCGCAGAAGATGACGAAACGATGCGGGTCAGCGCGCAGGATCGCCATCAGCGCAGGCAGGCTTTCGATATCCTCGCGATGGATCTCGATCAGCTTGAGCGCAGGGGTGCCCGGGTCGCGCTCGGCATTGATGGTGGCATGCACGGCCTTGACGAGCGAGGACTTGCCCATGCCGCGTGCGCCCCACAGCAGCGCGTTGTTGGCGGGGAGCCCCCCGGCGAAGCGCCGGGTATTCTCGTGAAGCTGGTCGCGCACCCGGTCGATCCCGCGCAGGAGCGCCATCTCGACGCGATTGACCCGTGGGACCGGCGCCAGACGCGGCGGTGCGGCATGCCAGACGAAGGCATCGGCGCCCATGGTGTCCACCGCAGCGGTCTCGGGCGGAGCGAGCCGCTCCAGCGCATCGGCGATGCGCGCCAGCAATGTGGAGTTCGCATCGGAATCGGATCGGAACATGGGCGGGCCTTCGCGGGGTATGATCGTTGCAAACGGGCGACGGCGTCTCCATATCGCGAAGGCCGGGCGCGGTCTATTGTGCAACACACCGATCACGGTTTGCTTTCGGCGCCTGCATCGCTATAAGTTGCGCCGCTTTCGAACGATACGGCGGAGGCGCGGCCCGCAGGGTCGCCGCATCCGGCGCACAGGCATCAGGAGTCGCCAGTGATCATCACGCCCGCTTACGCACAGGCCGCCGGCGGCGGTGGCGGAGATATTTTTCTCCAGCTTCTGCCGTTTATCCTCATTTTCGTCATCATGTGGTTCCTCATCATCCGCCCGCAGCAGAAGCGGGTGAAGGCGCATCAGGAACTCGTGAAGAACCTGCGGCGCGGTGATACGGTCATCACCAATGGCGGCATTACCGGCAAGATCTCGAAGGTCGTCGACGACAACGAGATCGAGGTCGAGATCGCCGAGGGCGTGCGGGTACGCGTGATTCGCGGCATGGTCGCCGATGTGCGCGCCAAGGGCGAACCGGCGAAGGACGCAGCGAAGAGCTGACGCCGGATCTCCGGCATCCCCTTCGCCACAAGGGCGCGGCGCGTCTTCGGGAAGCCGCCGCGTCGTCGACACTGACATTCGATTCCCGGGAGTCGCACGAGCATGTTGCGCATCTCTGCCACCAAGACTGTCGCCATTCTGATGGCGCTGTTCTTCGGCATGTATCTCGCCGTTCCCAACCTGTTGTCGGTCGGGCAGCGTGAGGCCGTGAGCCAGGCGGCACCCGGATGGATCCCGGGGTTCCTCGTCCCGGATCAGGCCGTGGTGCTGGGGCTTGATCTCCAGGGCGGCTCGCATGTGCTGCTCCAGGTGGATACCAACGAGCTCGCGCGCAACGAGGCGACGCAGATCCGCGACCAGGTGCGCAACCTCCTGCGCGAGACCCGCACGCCCCTCGAAGGCGGCATTCGCATCAGCAACCGCACCGTCGAACTGCGCATTCCCGACGACGCGGCGCGCGAGCGTCTGATGCCGCGCCTGCGCGATCTGTCGGAGCCGATCACCGATGCGGTGTTCGGGCAGCCGGGATCGGCGACGCTGGTTGTCGAGGAGCAGGCCGACGGCCTGATCCGGCTGCGGGTGACCGATGCAGGGCTCGAGGAGCGTATCAACCGCGCCCTCGCGCAATCGATCGAAGTGTTGCGCCGGCGTATTGACGCGCTTGGGACCACCGAGCCGAACATCCAGCGCCAGGGTGCCGACCGCATTCTCGTGCAGGTGCCCGGCCTGCAGGATCCCGAGCGGCTCAAGGCATTGCTCGGCGAGACCGCCCAGCTCGAATTCCGCTTCCTCGCCAATCCCGGCGATACGGATACGGTACGAATGCCGCTGCAAGAGGCCGGTGGCGAGCCGGTCGAAGTCGAGAACCGCGTCATCGTCGGCGGCGAGGATCTGATCGACGCGCAGCCCTCCTTCGATCAGCAGACCAACCAGCCGATCGTCACCTTCCGCTTCAACGTCTCGGGCGCCCAGCGCTTCGGCGAGGCGACGACGCGCAATGTCGGCCGTCAGCTCGCTATCGTGCTCGACGAGGAAGTGATTTCCGCGCCGCGCGTGCAGTCTCCCATCACCGGCGGTGCCGGGCAGATCACCGGGAATTTCACCGTTCAGGAGGTCAACGACCTTGCGGTGCTGCTGCGCTCGGGTGCGCTGCCGGCGACGCTGACCATCGTCGAGGAGCGCACGGTCGGTCCCGGCCTCGGGGCGGATTCGATCTATGCCGGCACCATGGCCGCCATCGTCGGCGCGGCGCTCGTCGTCGCCTTCATCATCGCGGCCTACGGCTTTTTCGGCGTCATGGCGACGGTGGCGCTGTCCGTGAACATGATCCTGCTGTTCGGCCTGCTCTCGGCGCTCGGTGCGACGCTGACCCTGCCCGGTATCGCCGGTATCGTGCTCACGCTGGGTATGGCGGTGGATTCGAACGTGCTGATCTACGAGCGCGTGCGCGAGGAGGAGCGGATCGGGAGATCGGCGATCCAGGCGCTCGATACGGGCTTCGCGCGGGCGCTGGGCACCATTCTCGATGCCAATATCACCACGCTGATCGCCGCCGGAATTCTGTTCTTCCTCGGCACCGGGCCGGTACGCGGCTTCGCCGTGACCCTGTCTCTGGGCATCGTCACCACCGTCTTCACCGCCTTCACGCTCACGCGCTTGATGATCGCGACCTGGTTCAGGGTCATGCGTCCCAAGCAGCTTGCGATGAATTGAGGAGCGCCGATCATGTGGCTCGTCCGCTACGTCCCCGTCGAGACCCGCTACCGCTTCATGTGGTACCGGCGCTGGACCTTTCCGCTCTCGGCGCTGCTCTCCGTGCTCGCAGTCGCGGCATTCCTGCATTTCGGCATGAATACCGGCATCGATTTCCGTGGCGGTACGGTGATGGAAATGCAGGCCCGTGAGGGCAATGCCGATATCGCGCAGATCCGCGTCGAAGCGAATCAGCTGGGCTTCGGCAATGTCGAGGTGCAGGAATTTGGCACCCCCCGCGACGTCGCTGTGCGCGTGCAGTTGCAGGAAGGTGGCGAGGAGGCGCAGCAGGAGGTGGTTTCCACCCTCCGATCCATATTCGAGGCCGATTACGATATTCGGCGTGTCGAGGTGGTGGGGCCGCGCGTCTCGGCGGAGTTGGTGCAATCGGGCACGCTCGGCGTGGTCATGGCGATTTTCGGGGTGCTGGTCTATCTCTGGTTCCGGTTCGAATGGCATTTCGCCATTGGCGCCGTGATCGCGACCCTGCACGATCTGGTGCTGGCGATCGGCTTCTTCGCGATCACGCAGATCGAGTTCAACATGACCTCGATCGCCGCGCTGCTGACCATCCTCGGTTATTCGCTCAACGATACCGTGGTGGTCTATGACCGTATCCGCGAGACAATGCGCAAATACAAGAAGGTCTCGGTCTATGAGGTGCTGGATATCGCGGTGAACGCCACCTTGTCGCGCACGATCCTCACCAGTACGACGACCCTGCTCGCCCTGCTCGCGCTCGCGCTGCTCGGCGGCGAGATCATCAAGGGCTTCGCCTATGCGATGATCTTCGGTCTGGTGATCGGCACTTATTCCTCGATCTTCGTCGCCGCGCCGATCCTGATCTATCTCGGTGTGCGCGCCTCGAGCGCGGTCGGCTCGGCAGCGCAAAGCGAGCCAGATGCCGCGCAGCCGGCGGAGTGAGACGGTGGCCGGGGCGCTCTATGACGGCTTCGTGCCCGGTCGCCATCCGATCGACGCCTATGGCAATGGCGGTTTTCGCTTCGCCGAGATGTCCCACAAGGGCTCCATCCTCGCGCTGCCGTCGGGCATCTCGAAATGGGATGTCGCGGATGCAGCGGCCCTCGACGAAGCCGCCTTCGCGCCGGTCCTCGCTGCGGCGCAGGATATCGAGATCCTGCTGATCGGCACCGGGCGCAACATCGTGCCGCTGCCCGAGCCGCTGCTGTGGCGCCTGCGCGATCCCGGCATGCGCCTCGATGTGATGCAGACGGGGGCTGCCGCGCGCACCTTCAACATCCTGCTGGCCGAGAACCGGCGCGTCGCGGCGGCGCTGATCGCCGTGGCGTGACGATTTCCGTCCCGGCGCATCGTCGTGTTATGAGATGGTTGGGGTGGGGTGGAGCCGAGAGATCGAGGCAATGACGGGCGAATTGCAGGGCAGGCGGGTCCTACTGATTATCGGCGGCGGGATCGCGGCATACAAATCCCTCGATCTGATCCGGCGCCTGCGCGATGCGGGGGCGCAGGTGCGCTGCGTGATGACCGCCGGCGCGCAGGAATTCGTCACGCCGCTCGCTGCTGCGGCTCTTTCCGGCGAGAAGACCTATACCGATCTGTTCGACCGCGCCGATGAAGCGGCGATCGGCCATATCCGCCTCGCACGCGATGCCGATTGCGTGGTGGTCGCGCCCGCCACGGCCAATCTGATGGCGCGGATGGCCAACGGTCATGCCGATGACCTCGCCACCACGGTGCTCCTCGCCACGCGCCTGCCCGTCCTGATCGCCCCGGCGATGAACCCGGCCATGTGGGCGCATCCCGCCACACAGCGCAATCTCGCGACCCTCATGGGCGACGGCGTGCACGTCGTCGGCCCCGATTCCGGGCCCATGGCCGAGCCGGAAACCGGCGCCGGGCGCATGGCGGAGCCGATGGCGATCGTCGCGGCGACGCAGGCGCTGTTCGATGCGGCGCCGGTGCCGGGCGATACTCCGCTCGCCGGGCGCCACGTGCTGGTCACCTCCGGGCCGACGCATGAGCCGATCGACCCGGTGCGCTATATCGCAAACCGCTCCTCCGGGCGCCAGGGGCACGCCATTGCGGCGGCGGCGGCGCGCGCCGGGGCGCGGGTAACGCTCGTCTCCGGCCCGGTTGCGATCCCGGCCCCGCCGGGGGTCGATCTGGTCCCGGTGGAAACCGCGCGGCAGATGCAGGCGGCGGTCGAGGCCGCGCTGCCGGCCGATATCGCCGTCTTCGCCGCCGCCGTGGCCGATTGGCGCACCGATCGTGATGCCGCCCGCAAGATCAAGAAGGATGGTGGCGGGCCGCCGGCGCTCGCGCTGGTGGAAAATCCGGATATCCTCGCCACAATCGCGGCGATGCGCGCGGGCCGTCCGGCGCTGGTCGTCGGCTTTGCGGCGGAAACCCATGACGTGATCGCCCTTGCGCGGGCAAAACGCGCCCGCAAGGGCTGCGATCTGATCGTCGCCAACGACGTCTCCGCCGGCAGCGGTGTCGCGGGCGGGGTGATGGGCGGTGCGCGCAACGCGGTGCATCTGATCGATGCCGGCGAGGCGGTGATCTCCTGGCCTGAGATGGACAAGGACATGGTGGCAAGAAAGCTCGTTGCGGAATGTGTCACGCGGCTCGATGCCCTTGGCGAAGCGGGCGTCGATGCGGGGTCGCCGGCATGAACATCCGGCTTCTCGTCGAGGCATTGCCCCATGCCGAGGGCCTGCCGCTGCCTGGCTATGAGACGGCGGGCGCCGCCGGATTCGACCTTCGCGCCGCTATTGCCGAAAATTCCCCGATAAAAATGGAAAAATCCGAAAGAGCCCTTGTGCCGACGGGTTTGAAGTTGCAAATACCGGAAGGTTACGAAGCTCAGGTGAGGCCGCGCTCGGGGCTCGCGCTCAGGCACGGCGTCACTGTTCTGAATACGCCCGGTACGATCGATTGCGATTATCGCGGAGAGGTCGGCGTGGTGCTGATCAACCACGGTGATGCGCCCTTCATGGTCACCCGCGGGATGCGCATCGCGCAGATGGTGCTCGCACCGGTGACACGGGCGCAACTCGTTGCTGTGGCGGAGATCGCTCCGACACCGCGCGGGGCAGGGGGCTTCGGATCCACCGGTCTGTGACACGCGTCTGGCGGGCGCTTCTGGATTGTGAGGTTCGAACGATATGATTCTTCTGTCTCGGCGCTCCCTGCTCGCGATCGCGGCCGTGGTGGATGTGGCTCTGCATGCCCGGCCGACTCCGGTCGCGGCCAAACTCCTGGCCCAACGCCATAATCTTCCCCCGCGTCATCTCGAAACCGTGCTGCAGGCCCTGGTGCGACAGGGCATTCTCAAGGGTGTGCGCGGTCCGCGCGGCGGTTACGAGCTCGCCCGCGAGCGCCGCAAGATCACCGCCGGCGACGTGGTGCGCGCGGCGATGACCGCGACCGGCGAGGACGGGTTGCCGCCGCTCCCCGAATCCAAGCTCGTCGACGATGTGGTCGGCCCCGCCGTGAAGGAGGCGGGTGAGAGCTTCCTCGCGGCGCTCGATGCCTATACGATCGAGGATCTGTGCCAGCAATCCGAGCAGAAGGCCGTGTTCGGCGGCCCGCCCCCGGCGCTCGATTTCGCGATCTGAACGGTTTTCGCCGATATTCTGGAGGCGTCATGAGCGACGAGACGGGGACGCGCGGTTTCGCCCGGGGCCGAATCTACGATTCCATCACGCAGACCATTGCGGATACGCCGCTGGTGCGGCTGGCGCGGATGCCGCAGGCGCACGGGGTCGATGCCGAGATCCTTCTGAAGCTCGAATTCTTCAACCCGATTGCGAGCGTCAAGGACCGCATCGGCGTCGCCATGATCGATTCCCTCGAGGCGCAGGGGCTGGTGCGCCCCGGCGGCGTGCTGATCGAGCCGACATCGGGCAATACCGGCATCGCGCTCGCCTTCGTGGCGGCTGCGCGCGGCTATCGCCTGATCCTCGTCATGCCCGAGACGATGTCGCTGGAACGGCGCAAGATGCTCAGCTTTCTGGGCGCCGAACTCGAACTCACGCCCGGCCCCCTCGGCATGCGCGGCGCGGTGAACCGCGCGCAGGAATTGCGCGATACGATCCCCGGCGCGGTGATTCCGCAACAATTCGCCAACCCGGCCAATCCGCAGATCCATCGTGAGACCACGGCGGAGGAAATCTGGTCCGATACCGGTGGCCATGTCGATATCATCGTCTCGGCGATCGGCACCGGCGGCACCATTACCGGCGTCGGAAGCGTGCTGAAGGCGCGCAATCCCGATCTGCGGGTGGTCGCCGTCGAGCCCGAGGATTCGCCGGTTCTCTCCGGCGGCCAGCCCGGTCCGCACAAGATCCAGGGTATCGGCGCCGGCTTCGTGCCCGATATTCTCGACCGCGACGTGATCGACGAGGTGATCACCGTGGGCAACCAGACCGCCTTCGATTATTCACGCGCGCTCGCGCGTAATGAAGGCATCCCGGGTGGCATCTCCACGGGCGCCAATCTCGCGGCGGCGCTGGAAGTCGGCGCGCGCCCGGAGAATCGCGGCAAACGCATCGTCACCTTCGCCTGCTCCTTCGCCGAGCGCTACATTTCGAGCGCCCTGTTCGAGGGGCTGTGAGGGGTGTGTTCGGTGACCTTCGTGAAGTGTCCGGAGTGAATGTTGCGGCGTCGACTATGAAAGGTGACTTTGACGAGGTTGACAATTGGAGTGGAATCATTTACCTAAACCAATGAGGCGCAAACTTGTGTTGCCCTCATTCCGAGGCCCGCGCGCAAGCGCGGGTTTTCGTGTTTATGGAGTCCACGTTGACCTACATCGCCTATTTGGATGAGTTTGGCCACATCGGACCCTACAATAGCCGTAATGACCCGCAGCATAACGATAGCCCGGTCTTCGGGCTTGCCGGGCTCGTACTCCCCGTCGAGGAAGTTCGTAACTTCGGTACTTGGTTCTATAAACGGAAGTGTGAGCTACTGAAGTTCGAGATCGACAATTCAAATATGCATCCGTCAGTTTGGGAGAAGAAGGGCTCGGCGCTTTACACAGTCCGGAATGTCGAGAAATATCGAGAGCTACGCAATTTTACGAATCGACTCTTCAACAAGATAAGCAGTCTTGGCGGCTTTGCCTTCTACGTAGGACAAGGAAAGCACGACGCCCCCGGCGACCACGATGCCAACGCGTTGTATCGGCGTATTCTGCGTGAGGCAATCAAGCGCATCGACCAGCACTGTGCGGAGGATTGCATACCCTGCGATCAGTTTCTCCTCGCCCTTGACGAACATGATCAGCGATCGGCACTCGTTACACAAGCAGCGATTGCTATGTATGGAACCGATCGGCGACAGTGCCTCATCGAGCCGCCATTTCAATTAGAAAGCCATCGTTACCAGACGATGCAGGCAGCTGATTGGGTCGCTGGTCTGACAGGTCGCCTTGGTGCCTATTGGAAGGCCCCTGACGAGTTTGCTGAAAACGAGATCTTCGCGACCTACTTCGCCGCACGATTGCGGCGATGCGCCGTACGAAGCGGAATTAGAGATTGAAATTGGGTATGCCTCTGCCAGAATTACGCGTATCGCATAAATATATACTCGATAAAATAATATTTCAAAATAACTTCAGAGAATGCGCGAACCGCATGGCATCTTTGCCGGTCAGCATGGACAAGAACCACCGGTCATGAATCTCGGCCAGTTGCGATTCTTTCCGGGTGCGTCCGAGCATTGGATTTTCGCACACAGAGGTTACTCGGAGTCTCCGAAGCATCACGCCCTGATGACATTGGTTTCAATTTGGATAGCGGATCAGCCCTCGTTGACGAGGCGCCTGATCGTGACCGGATCCTTTTCGATCATGCGGATCAGGTGCCGGTTGCCACGGTCGGGAACCTTCCCGATCTCCCAGCCCTGAATAGTCTTGGTTTCGAGATTGTAGGTCCGCGCGAATTCCTCCTGTGACAGGCCGAGGCGCGCGCGCAGAGCCTTCAGCCGTGCGGAGAAGTGTTCCTTCAGATTCCGGTCGGCGGCGCTGCGGAAGGCGACGCTGATTCCGGCTGCCCGGAGTTCGTCGGACAGAGCCTTCGCATCGTCCACATGCGAAAGCGTGATGACCGCATTGCCATCGCGCAAGGACCTCTCGACCGCACGCTTGG
>PXAW01000570.1 GCA_003567055.1 Hyphomicrobiales bacterium | reverse complement strand
ACAGGTCAACACAACGAGGTTCATGTCCTCATGGCACGCAAGAAAATCGCGCTCATCGGCGCCGGCCAGATCGGCGGCACCCTGGCCCATCTCGTCGGCATGAAGGAACTGGGCGACGTCGTCCTGTTCGACATCGCCGAGGGCATCCCGCAGGGCAAGGGCCTCGACATCGCGGAATCCTCGCCGGTCGATGGTTTCGACGCCAAATACAAGGGCGCGCAGGATTACGCCGACATTTCCGGTTCGGATGTGATCATCGTCACCGCCGGCGTGCCGCGCAAGCCGGGCATGAGCCGTGACGATCTCATCGAGATCAATCTGAAAGTCATGCAGGCCGTCGGCGAGGGCATCAAGACCTACGCGCCCGACGCTTTCGTGATCTGCATCACCAACCCGCTCGACGCCATGGTCTGGGCGCTGCAGAAATTCTCCGGGCTTCCCGCCAACAAGATCGTCGGCATGGCCGGCGTGCTCGATTCGGCGCGCTTCCGCCACTTCCTCGCCGAGGAATTCGGCGTCTCGGTGCAGGACGTCACCGCCTTCGTGCTCGGCGGCCATGGCGACGACATGGTGCCGCTGGTGCGCTATTCGACGGTGGCGGGCGTCCCGCTCCCCGATCTGGTCAAGATGGGCTGGACCACGCAGGAGAAGCTCGACGCCATGGTCGAGCGCACCCGCAAGGGCGGCGGCGAGATCGTCAACCTGCTCAAGACCGGCTCGGCCTTCTACGCGCCGGCCGCTTCCGCCATCGCCATGGCGGAGAGCTATCTCAAGGACAAGAAGCGCGTCCTGCCCTGCGCGGCGCATCTCACCGGTCAGTACGGTGTCGACGGCCTGTTCGTCGGCGTGCCGATCGTGATCGGCGCCGATGGCGTGGAGCGCATCGTCGAGGTGGAATTCGCCGCCGACGAGAAAGCCATGTTCGAGAAGTCGGTGGCCTCCGTCACCGGCCTCGTCGATGCCTGCAAGAAGATCAATCCCGAACTTGCGAAGTGATCTTTGCGGAATGCAGCGCGGCGCCCCGGTGGCGCCGCTCTCGTTTCAGCTGATGAAAGAGGATTTCCATGAATATCCATGAATACCAGGGCAAGGCACTCCTCAAGGAGTTCGGCGCGCCCGTCTCGCGCGGCGTCGCGATCTTCTCCGCCGAGGAGGCCGAGGCTGCGGCCCGGGAGCTCGGCGGCCCGCTCTGGGTGGTCAAGAGCCAGATCCATGCCGGCGGTCGCGGCAAGGGCAAGTTCAAGGAAGCGGATGCGGGCGAAAAGGGCGGCGTGCGCCTGGCCAAGTCCATCGACGAGGTGAAGGAATTCGCCTCCCAGATGCTCGGCAAGACCCTCGTCACCGTGCAGACCGGCGATGCCGGCAAGCAGGTCAACCGCCTCTATATCGAGGACGGCTCCGATATCGAGAAGGAGTTCTACCTCTCCGCGCTGGTCGATCGCGAAACCGGCCGCGTGGCTTTCGTGGTCTCGACCGAGGGCGGCGTGGATATCGAGCAGGTCGCCCATGACACGCCCGAGAAGATCCACACCATCACCGTCGACCCCGCCACCGGCGCCATGCCCCATCACGGGCGTGCGGTTGCCAAGGCGCTCGGCCTGAGCGGCGATCTGGCCAAGCAGGCCAATGATCTCACCATCAAGCTCTACAATGCCTTCGTCTCGAAGGACATGGAGATGCTCGAGATCAACCCGCTGATCGTCACCACCGACGGCAAGCTGCGCTGCCTCGATGCGAAGGTCTCCTTCGATTCCAACGCCCTCTACCGCCATCCGGACGTGCAGGAACTGCGCGATCTGACGGAAGAGGACGCCAAGGAGATCGAGGCCTCCAAATACGACCTCGCCTATATCGCGCTCGACGGCACGATCGGCTGCATGGTCAACGGCGCCGGCCTCGCCATGGCGACGCTCGACATCATCAAGCTCTACGGCGAAGAGCCGGCGAACTTCCTCGATGTCGGCGGCGGCGCCTCGGAAGAGAAGGTCACGGCGGCGTTCAAGATCATCACCGCCGATCCGAATGTGAAGGGCATCCTCGTCAACATCTTCGGCGGCATCATGAAGTGCGACGTGATCGCGCGCGGTGTCATCGCCGCGGTGAAGGCGGTCGGCCTGCAGGTGCCGCTCGTCGTGCGCCTCGAGGGCACCAATGTCGAGGAAGGCAAGCAGATCATCCGCGAATCGGGTCTCAACGTGATCCCCGCAGACGATCTCGACGATGCCGCCCAGAAGATCGTGAGCGCCGTTCGCGGCGGTTGAGGAGGACGATGCGGACGAGAGCGATACGGTCGCTCTCTGAAGCGTGGAGAATGGCGATGCGATACATGGCCCGGAGGATCGATCGAATGGATGCGCAAGCCATCGCTGCGTATGCTGATCGCCTGCGCGAGGCCATGGCGCTCTTCGTGCGTGACTATCATGCACAAGCGCGCAGGAAGACCGCCCTCAACGACCTCGAACGCCTGAGCCGGTCGACCACGGCCCGGCTCGGCTCTCGGTTCGTCTTCGACAGGGAGGCCAGCCATGTCCGCTGATTGGTTCCTGCCCGCCTCCGCCATCATCGCCGCCGCGCAGCGTCTGGGCTGCGCGACCCCCTATTCCGAAGACCTCAATCACGCGCAGAGCTATGGCGACGTGAAGGTGGTCAACCCCTTCGCATCGCATTGAACGAAAGAAGAGATCGACGATCCCATGTCCATT
>PXAW01000399.1 GCA_003567055.1 Hyphomicrobiales bacterium | reverse complement strand
GCGCGAGGAGCCGCAGCCGAAATTGTCGCCCGCAACGAGGATCTGTGCATTGCGATAGGCCGGCTGGTTGAGCACGAAATCGGAAATCTCGCTGCCATCCGGGTTGAAGCGGGCTTCCGCGAACAATCCCTTGCCCAGCCCGGTGCGCTTGATCGTCTTCAGATACTGCTTGGGGATGATCATGTCGGTGTCGATATTGATCACCCGAAGCGGCGCCGCGACGCCGGTGAGAACCGTGAAAGCTTGCATATCCGAAACCGTTCGATCACAAGAGCGAAGACGAGCCGACGCGCGATGCGTCAGCGGCTTGCGCAGGCTCTTAGCAGAGCCGGGCGCCGAAAAAAAGCCGCATGCGCGCGCAATCGTCGGCAGCGAATCGCATGCACCGACCGCATGCGACCTCATAACCGTTCCGGTTTGGATTGCAGCACGGCGCGCACGCGTCTAAGGGTAGCGCATTCTGAAGGTAGCGCATCATGTGGACGAAACTCGCCAATCCCGGTTTCTTCATGCGCTGGTCGGGCCGGCTCCTGCCCTGGTTCGCCGGCGCGACTGCGCTCGTCTTCGCGACCGGGCTGTATATGAGTTTCTTCATGGCCCCGCCCGACTACCAGCAGGGCGAGACCATCCGCATCATGTATATCCATGTGCCGTCGGCCTGGATGGCGCTGTTCCTCTACACGATGATGAGCATCTCGGCGATCGGCACCCTCGTCTGGCGCCATCCGCTCGCTGACGTTTCGCAGAAGGCCGCAGCGCCTCTGGGCGCCGCCTTCACGCTGGTCTGCCTGATCACCGGGGCGCTGTGGGGCAAGCCGATGTGGGGCACCTACTGGGTCTGGGATGCGCGGCTGACCTCTGTGCTCGTGCTCTTCCTCGTCTATGCCGGCATCATGGCCCTGTGGCGTGCGATCGACGATCCCGGCCGCGCCGCGCGCGCCGTCTCGATCCTCACCCTCGTGGGCGCGCTCAACCTGCCGATCATCCGCTTCTCGGTGGATTGGTGGAACACCCTGCACCAGCCGGCTTCCGTCTTCCGCCTCGACGGGCCGACCATCTATCCCGCCATGCTCTATCCGCTGCTGGTGATGGGCGTCGCCTTCGCGCTCATGGCCATCACCATGCATGCCTATGCCATGCGCACCGAGCTGATGCGCCGGCGTATCCGCACGCTCAACATTCTCGAAGCCGAGCGGCTCGACAGCCGCGTCGCAGCCTGAGGCTTTCGCGAAATCGCCATGTTCGATCAATATGCCCCGTTCATCATCGCCTCCTACGCCGCCTTCGTCGCCATCATCGGCGGCCTGGGGCTCTATCTCGTGATCGACCAGCGCCTGCAGAAGCGCGCCCTGGCCGAGCTCGAGACGCGTCAGCCGAAACGGAGTTCCCGCCAATGAGCGACGAGCGCGTCAATCAGACGACCAGCGGGGCGGAAGCGGAGAAGCGGCCGGCACCGCCGCGCATCCGTTTCATCCACATCCTGCCCGTCGTGATCCTGCTCGGCGTATCCGGCGTCTTCTTCGTGCGCCTGTTCGGCGAGGATCCCTCGCTCGTCCCCTCCGTGATGCTCAACCGCCCGGCGCCGGAATTCGCGCTCGCACCCTTGGAGAATCTGCGTCGCGCCGGCGAGCCCGTGCCCGGCTTCTCGCGGGAGGATCTGCCCCTGCCCGCCGATGGCGAGGCACAGGTCAACATCGTCAATGTCTGGGCCTCCTGGTGCGTGCCTTGTCGCGACGAGCACCCCGTGCTGATGGATCTCGCCGCTGATCCGGAGGTCCGGGTGCTGGGCATCAACTACAAGGATCGCCCGGAAAACGCGCGGCGGTTTCTCGGCGCGCTCGGCAATCCGTTCGACAAGGTCGGCGTCGATGAAAACGGTCGCTCGGCCATCGAATGGGGCGTCTACGGCGTGCCGGAGACCTTCATCGTCGATGCGGACGGCATCATCCTGCACAAGCATATCGGGCCGATCACGCCCAGCCAGGTGGCGGGATTCCGCGCCCAGGTGGAGGCTGCCAAACGCCGTGACACAGCCGGTCGCTGAGTACCGGTCTCCTTCGCAGCCCTGCCCGCAGCCTACGCGTCCCGTATCGCCCGGCGCAGCAGGGCCAGCAGCGCGGGCGCGTCGTCGAAACGCGCGGTGACCGGCAGAACGACGAGATCGTCAAGCTCCGGCAGACGCACGGCGTCTTTTTCCGTGGTCACCAGCGTGAGCCCGTCTTGTGCGGCGCGCTCTTGCAGGCGGCTGATATCCTGCGCACGATAGGGGTGGTGATCCGGGAAGGCCACGCTGTCCGCGATATCGATTCCCGCCTCCGCCAACGTGTCGAAGAATTTCTGCGGACGCCCGATCCCGGCAAAGGCCAGACAGCGGCTCTCGCGCAAAGCGGCAACGGCCTGCGCATCAGGCTCCAGCCGCGCGCGGAAGACCGGCAGATCGCGCGCCCGCGCTTCCTCGGCAAGCGCCTCGCCGGGTGCCCCCTCCCCCATGACGATCAGCGCGTCAGCGTGGTCCCACTGGCGCGCGAGCGGCGCCCTCAGCGGCCCGGCGGGCAAGCACAGCCCGTTCATCACGCCGACGGCGCCATCCACGAGGATCAGCGAGAGATCCTTGGCGAGGGACGGATTCTGGAACCCGTCATCCATGACGATCACGCTCGCGCCGATCTGCCCGGCCTCGTTGGCCCCGGCCGGCCTGTCGCGCG
>PXAW01000481.1 GCA_003567055.1 Hyphomicrobiales bacterium | reverse complement strand
GGCCGCGCGCGACCGCGCCGCCTTCCGCCAGGCCATGGGCATCGCCGTTCAGGGCCTCGCCTTCGATGAAGCCCTGCCCACTGCTCTCGAATCCCCCTCCCGCGCCATCGCCCGCCGCCTCCCCGGTTCGCCGGAGAACCCCAACGCGGTGATGAAGCAGGTGCAGGCCGATATGGAGGTCTGGGAGGAACGCCGCGAGGCCAATCGCAAGCTGATGCAGCAGCTCGACAACATGGTCTATCGCGGCTGAGCAGGCTAGGCTCCCAGTCGAGGCGCGAGAGGGTGACGCCTCAGGATGAGGCGTCGTTGCGCGGAGCCGGTGCCGGCGCGGGTTGCTCCGGCGCAGCCGCATCGGCGGAACCCGCATCCGCCGACCTCGCATCCTCCTCCGGCAATTCATAACGCATCAGCAGCGGTGTCTGCGCCAGCGCGAAGGCGATGGTGATCGGCATGATGCCGAAGACCTTGAAGCTCACCCAGAAATCCGTCGTCTGCGTGCGCCAGACCACTTCGTTGATCGCGGCGAGGAAAAAGAAGAACAGCCCCCAGCGGAAGGTGAGCTTGTTCCAGCCCTCATCCGTGAGCTTGAAGACCGAATCGAGCACCACCGTCAGAAGCGGCTTGCCGAACCATAGACCCACCATCAGCACGATACCGAACAATGTGTTCACGATGGTGGGCTTGAGCTTGATGAAGAGCTCGTCCTGCAAGAGCAGCGTCAACCCGCCGAAGACGACGACCACCACGGTCGAGACCAGCGGCATCACCGGCAACTTGCGCACCAGCGCATAATGGATCGCAAGCGCGATCACGGTGGCAACCGTAAACACCGCCGTCGCTGCGAAGATATCGCCGCGCTGGTTGACGAAGAAGAAGATGACGAGCGGCCCCATCTCGAGCGCGAGCTTGAGCAGAGGGTTCAGCGGTGCCGGATGGGCCGGGTCTTCGGTGCGGATCATGCGCAGATCTCTAGCCCGTCCGGGCGTGCGAGGCAAATCTCTCGCCCGTCCGGGCGTGCGAGGCAAATCTCTCGCCCGTCCGGGCGTGCGAGGAAAGGGGGGCGCGCTGATGCGTGATCACGGCTGCGCGATCCGACCGGGTTTCAGCCCGATGCATCCGTGTCGGCGTCGGAATCTGCGTCCGGCTTGCGACGCAGGCTTTCCGGCGCCGGGTCGCTGATCAGATCTGCTGCGGTAACGCCCAGCGCGCCGGCGAGCTTCTCGATCAGATCGACGGAAGGGTTACGCAGGCCGCGCTCGATCCCCGACACATAGGTGCGATCGACGCCGGACTCGCCGGCAAGCACCTCCTGCGACAGCTTCAGGCGATTGCGGGCGAGCCGAAGGTTGCGACCGAGGATCTGTCTGAGGCGGCTCATACCCGATGCAAGCGCCAGTTTGTCGACCAAAGGTCTACAGATTCAACGTCACATTTTACTTGCCGCAGCAATCTGTAGACTATAGTCATCACGAATGAGCGACCCATGCCTGATTCCCGTTGTTGCGGCACTGTTTCTTGGTGCAATTCTACCGGGTGCCGCTCTACTCATCATGAGTAGTATCCTCAAGCGCAGATTGCAACGCTGTGACCCTGCCCGCATCGAGATACTTGCCGGGCGCTACCGCGCGCGTTTCGGCCCGCGCGCCGTGCAGGTCGTGCGCGAGCAGATCCGGGGGGCGCGTCTATGCGAGGATGCGCGCAGCGTCCGGCTGCTGCAGGCCATACGGGCGCGCCTCGAGGCGGGTTGAGCGCGCCCCCGATCCGGCGCGTCACCGCATATCCGGGATTTCTCCGGAACGTCTGGGCGGTTTGCCCTGTGGACCCGCGCCCCCGTCATGGCGATGATGGTGCGCGCAACAGGAGTTGACCATGACACAGCCTTCCGGCATCCCCCACGATCTCAACCTCACCGAGGTGCGCCCCACCTTCGTGACGCATCTCGAATGCGCCATGACCGGGGAGATCTATGAGGCGGATACGCCGCATAATCTCTCACGCGTCGGGCGCCCGCTGCTGGTGCGCTACGATCTCGAAGGCGTGCGCAAGGCGCTCGACAAGGCCGCGCTGGCAGGCCGCCCGCAGGATCTGTGGCGGTATCGCGAATTGCTGCCCGTGCGCCGCAACGAGGATATCGTCAGTCTCGGCGAGAATTTCACCCCGCTCGTGCCCCTGCCGCGCCTGTCGGAGAAGCTTGGCGGCGGCGAGATTCTGGTCAAGGAGGAGGGGCGCCTGCCCACCGGCTCCTTCAAGGCACGCGGCCTTGTCATGGCCGTCTCCATGGCGAAAGCCTTCGGCATCGGCCATATCGCCATGCCCACAAACGGCAATGCGGGTGCTGCGCTCTCGGCCTATGCCACCCGCGCGGGCATCCGCACCACGGTGTTCTGCCCGGAGGATACGCCGGAGGTGAACATTTCCGAGATCGCGATCCAGGGTTCGGACGTCTACCGCGTCAACGGGCTGATCGACGATTGCGGCAAGATCGTCGGCCAGGGCAAGGAGGAGGCCGGCTGGTTCGATTTCTCCACGCTGAAGGAGCCCTACCGGATCGAGGGCAAGAAGACGATGGGGCTCGAACTCGCCGAGCAGCTCGGCTGGGAGGTGCCCGATGCGATCTTCTATCCCACCGGCGGCGGCACCGGCCTGATCGGCATGTGGAAGGCGTTCGCCGAACTCGAGGCCGTCGGATGGCTCGGCCAGCAGCGCCCGCG
>PXAW01000390.1 GCA_003567055.1 Hyphomicrobiales bacterium | reverse complement strand
GATTGCGCGCGCATATCCCGGCGGGATAGGCGACCTGCGGATGGGTGATGCCGTGCACGATCTGATCATACTGGAACAGCGGAAAATCGACACCGAGCGAGACCGGAAGCGGCAGCGAGCCCCAGAAACGGGCATTGGCTTCGAGCAGCACATGGCGCCCGTCGGGGCGGCGCCGGAATTCGAACATGCACACGCCGGAAAAGTTCAGCCGTTTCACCATCGCCGCGACGGCCGCACCGAGTTCGGGATCCGGCGCCTCGCTCATGCGCAGCGAACTGCCGCCCGTCTCCGCTTCACGCAGGCGGCAATGCTGGAAGGCCTGGGTGACGACCCCTTCATGGGCAAGGATCGAATAGCCCACGCCGGAACCGGGTATGGCGGCTTCGGCGAGCCAGCCGGAGGGCTCGGCAATGCCCGAGAGTGCCTCGCAGAGGGCCTCATGCGTCTCGATACGCATGACGCTGCCGCGCTCACCAAGGCTTCCCGGCTCATAGGAGCGCCGGGGTTTGAGATAGAGCGGCAGGCCGAGCGCGTCGGCGAGCGATTTCGCGCTGGCGCCGTCACCCAATGCGCAGCCGGGCGCGACCGGAACGCCGAGTTCTTCGGCGAGAGCCCGCGTCTGCGCCTTGTCGAAGAGCCGTGCCGCCGCCTCCGTCGGTTCGGGGCGTGCGATCGTCTGGCCGGCGAATGTCCCGGGCGCGCTTTCGATCAAGATGATACCGCGATCGCAGCAGGGGATGACAAGGTCGAAACGCCAGCCCGCAAGCACCTCCGCAGCAGCTTCCGCCCAGCTCTGCATCCGGCTGTTGCGCGGCAATTCATGCACCCGTGCGACGTATCGCGACCGTGTCGTGGGCGAATGCCAGTTGAACGGGGCGAGGTGGACTTCCTTGCCGGCGCGCCCGAGCGAGCGCACGACAGCCAGCGTCGCGCGCGTGTCGTCACCGATCACCAGGACGCGTTCCGGATCCTGTGACTGCCGTCCCGAATTTCTACTGGTCGTTGTTGCTGTCATGAGACCATCCGCACACAGATACGTAAAAATCGGGTTACGAACTTGCCGTAGCGGCAAGTGCTAACGTAATGCGGAATTATACAACTTATGATGATTGTTGTCATGCCCGCGCGAGTCGCCGCAGAAGACCCGTCTGCCCCAGGTCGCGCTTGACACGCGCGGCCCCCGGCTCGACGGTGCTGCATGGTGAGCGTCGGTTGACGGATCGCAGGAAGCGGCGCGGATGATCGTCCCGCCCGGCCCGACTCCGTCGCGGCAAAGGCAGGTGCAAGGTTTCCAGAATCATGGTCGCAGATGATCCCGCCCGGACCCGGCACCTCGCGCGCGACAGGCACGCCCCGCAATCCGCGCGCCGCACCGGGCGTGCGAAAGCTCTCGCGGAACTGCTCGACGGCTGCATGGCGCCGGCTCTGGCGAAACAGGGATTTGCCTCCGGCGACGTGATCGCGGCCTGGCCGGAGATCGTCGGCGCCCATCTCGCCGCCTTCTCCCAGCCGGTGAAGCTGGAATGGCCGCGCCGGCGCGGCCCGCGTGACCCCGAGCGGGCCCCCGATCCCGCCACTCTGGTGGTGCGGGTCGAAGGCGCCTTCGCGCTGGATTTCCAGCAATCCGTGCCGCTGGTGATCGAGCGGCTCAACGCCCATTACGGCTGGGCCTGCATCGGGCGCGTCGTGATCCGCCAGGGCCCGGTGGCACGCCCGCCCGAACGTGTTGCCGCGCCGGTACCGGCCGATCCGGAGACGGCGCGGATGGTCGCCGCCAAAGTCGACGCCATCGACGATCCCGGCCTGCGCGCGGCGCTGGCGCGGTTCGGCGAGGCGGTGATCGGTGGCAAGGGTTCGCACAAGAGGTCGCACAAGGATTCGCACAAGGGTGTGCACAGAAGCGGGCGCTGAGCGCAGCAGGCGCACACGAATGCGTGAGCCATGCAGTCCTCGTGCCCGTCGGGGCTTGCGCGCAGGGGCGCATTCTTGCCACAAGGCTTGTCACAATGGGAACCGACGGTTTTGTGCGCGGCGTGTCCGTGTGCGCTCAGCGAAAGGAAGTGCAATGATCAATCGGCGTCATGCAATGGCTCTCATGGCCGGTACCGGGGTGGCGGGTCTCGCATTCGGCCCCGCGGCCTTCGCGGATGACCATGACGCGCAGGCCGGGGAATGGCGGGAGATGGCCGTCGGCAGCCCCGATGCGCCCGTCGAGATCATCGAATACGCTTCGCTGACCTGCCCGCATTGCGCCAATTTCCGCACCAACACCTATCCGCTCCTGCGTGAGCGCTACGTCGATGACGGCCAGGTGCGGATGATCCTGCGCGAATTCCCCCTCGACCCGCTCGCCATGGCCGGGTTCATGCTCGCACGTTGCGACGAGGAGCAGTATTTTCCGATCGTGAACCTGCTGTTCGAGACCCAGCGGCAATGGGCTTTCGGCGACCGTCCGCTCGACGAACTCGCCGGAATGATGCGTCAGGTGGGTTTCTCACAGGAAAAATTCGAATCCTGCTTGCGTGATCAGGCGACCTATGACGGCATCATGGCTGTCGCCGACAGAGGCCGGGAGCAGGGTGTCAATTCCACCCCGACCTTCATCGTCGACGGCGAGATGCATCGCGGAGCGTTGTCGATTGATCAGTTCGAGGAAATCCTCGCACCCAAACTCGGCGGCTGATCCTCTCAGCCGTGACGATGGCGCGCGG
>PXAW01000036.1 GCA_003567055.1 Hyphomicrobiales bacterium | reverse complement strand
GGGCCCAGGTCGATTCGCAAAAGCGCCGTTTCGCAGAAGCGCCGATTCGCCGCTGCGGCTCGAGTCCGGATGGCGGCGCCCGACCGGTGATCAGCTGATCCTGTGATCGCATGCCCCGCCTTCGCGTGCCTAAAGACGCGCTTGCCCGGACCGGAAGAGCTTGAAAGATCGCCGGTTTTTCGAGGGAAGGCCGATGCATGACATCGCCGCCGGCCAATGATCACAGGATTGCAGGATCGCCTGATCCCGGAATTAACCAGCCATTAACCATGATCGCGCAGCTTGCGTCACAGGCATCCCGGTATCGGCTGATCACAGGATCGGCGGATACGGGGAGGGGGCGCAGAATTCTTCCCGCAAAACCGCTCCCGGCCTTCACGCAAACAAGGGATATCATCATGAAAGCTATCGCTTTCGTTACGCAAAAAGGTGGAAGCGGCAAGAGTACGCTGTGCATCAACCTCGCCATCGCCGCCATGGAGGCCGGCAGCTCGGTCTGCATCCTGGAGATGGATCGTCAGGCCACGATCACCGATTGGGCGGAACATCGCGACGGTGAGGGGCCCGAGGTCGCCCAGATCGATGCGACGCAGCTCGATGACGTCGTCGATCGCCTGCGCGATTATGATTACGACTACGTCTTCATCGACACACCCGGCGTCGACAGCCCCGGCACACTCTCGGCCATCCGGGCTGCCGATCTGTGCGTCATACCCTGTCGCCCGACACCGGCGGATCTGCGCGCCTTCAAGCCGACCCTGGCCGCGATCTACCGGCTCGAGAAGCGCTTCGCCTTCGTCCTCAACCAGACGCCGCCGCGCAGCTATCGCAACCGCGACGCCGCCGACGGTCTCGCCGTGCTCGGCGTTCTGCCCGACGTGAACATCGTGATGCGCAACGACCATCAGGATGCGATCGGCATGGGCCAGGGCGTCACCGAATTCAACCCGCAGGGGCAGGCCGCGCGCGAAGTGCGCAAGCTCTGGGGCTGGATCGAGAAGCGCACCAACTTCAACAATCAGAACAAGGGTCAGGCCTTAACGAATGTCAAAGTTGCATAAAGTGAGTCTCAGGTCGATCGTCGCCGCATCTGCGCCGGCGCCGGTTGCTCTCGAGCACAGAACGCCCCCACGCGTCATCGCCAATGAACCGGAACCTGCAGCAAAGACGCTGAAACAGCGCGCGAAGCAGATGTCGGTTTATCTCGAACCACCGGTCTATGACCAATTGCGGGATATCGCCCATGCCGAACGCACGAAGATCCATCCGCTGATGCTCGAAGCCCTCGACATGCTGTTCCGGCAGCGGGGCGCCCGGTCGATCCGCCAGCTCATGGAGGATCAGGGCCGACATGACGGTACATTCGGCTGAAAGAAGCCGCGCAGGCCCCAGGCGGCTCTGCCATGCGAACCCGCTGGCGCATCGCGCCGGCGGTCGTTCTCTGCTGCCGGATCACTTCAAGTGCTTTTCGCGCTGCATGCGCTTTTTCTGCCACAGCCCTGACATCGTGGCGAAAATCCGGCGTCACCGCCGGGCGCCCGTGATCCGTTAACGATTTCGCAAGGAATTTCCGATGCTTGACTGCCAGGGCCAAAGGCGCTTTGTGTCGCGGCTGCCCCAATTTCGACCCATTTGGCGTCGATCCGGTATGGCACTGCGCGGGCTGCCCGGGGGCTGACGCCGACGGTCGCTGCGGGTTAACTTCGTATTCGTATCCCTGCCGCATGCTCGCACGGGATGGGACGGGAAAGGTCGACATGCCAGATGCAGATGCTTTCGGAATGCGCCGCGAAGCCACTCCGGTAACGGGTGCGCGCGGCGGTGCCCTGAAGGTGATCCTCGTCGCGGGTTTCGCGATCGCGCTCGCCAATTGCTCGGGACAGACGACGACGACGGCGAAGGTCGATCCGAAATACGGTGTCGCGGCCAGCCCGCTCGTCGTCAGCGACGGCAGCGAGATACCCCGTGGCGGCGGTCGCGAGATGGTCGGTCGCTCCTATACGATCGCCGGGCGTACCTACACGCCGCGTCGCGACGAGAATTACAGCAATCGCGGGCTCGCCTCGTGGTACGGCCCCGGCTTCCATGGACGCCAGACGGCCAATGGCGAAGTTTTCGACAAGTATGCGATCTCGGCGGCGCATACCACCATGCCGCTGCCCAGCTATGCCCGCGTCACCAATCTCGAGAACAACCGGTCACTGATCGTACGCGTCAACGACCGCGGGCCGTTCCACGGCAACCGTATCATCGATGTGTCCAAGACCGTCGCCGAAGCTCTCGATTTCCGCCAGGATGGCGTCGGGCGGGTGCAGGTGGATTACGTCGGGCCTGCTCATGTCGACGGCAGCGACGACCAGATCCTCGTCTCGACGCTGCGCACGGACGGGCAGATGGCGCAGTTGCCGGATATCGATACCCGCCCGGGCGGTACCATGCTGGCCGAGGCCGAGCCGCCGACACAGGATGAAACGCCGGTCACGCATGCCAGTTTCGCGCAGGCAGAACCGCAACGCGCCGCGTCCGGATCTCAGTCCGGTGCGCTCGCAGCCGGCCCGCTCGCCGTCAACAGCTGGCAGGAGCGCGCGGCATCACCGCAGCGCCGACCGGCTACGGGCAATGGCGGCGGATCAGTTCTCGCCGGCCTGTTCTTCGCCCAGCCTGCGGGCGAGACGCAGGCGCTCTCGCGTGACAGCGCCTTCGGCGGCCTCG
>PXAW01000236.1 GCA_003567055.1 Hyphomicrobiales bacterium | reverse complement strand
CTTCCTCGGGGTCGGGCGGCAGCAGCAGCCGCGATTTGAGATAGGCCAGCCATGCCGCCATCACCAGGTAATCGGCGGCCAGCTCGATGCGCAGCCGGCGCGCGGCCTCGACAAAGCGCAGATATTGCTCGGCAAGCTGCAGGATGGGTATGTGGCGCAGATCGACCTTCTGGCGCCGGGCCAGCGTGAGCAGCAGATCGAGCGGGCCCTCGAAACCGTCGACATCGACGACGAGCGCATCCGTGTCCGGTGCGGCCTCGCGCCGGGGGCGTCCCTCCTCGAATGCGATGATCTCGGCCATGCCACCTCGTGCGAATCGCCTCCGCGCATTGTCGCGCAGGGCAGAATCACCCGATCAGCCCGTCCCGGCAAGCAAAGCATCGCGCTGCGCGCGCGCATCCACAGGATCGAAATCCTCGACGGGGGCCTTGCGCAGCGTGAGCGCGGCATCCGCGCGCCGCGCGGCCTCACCGGCGAGCGCCGGCGTCTCGCGCGCCACTTCCTGCATCTCGGCGAAATCCCCGGAACAATGCAGGGCGATATCGCATCCCGCTGCAAACAGCCCGCGCGTGCGTTCGCGGAAATCGCCGGCGAGCGCCTGCATGCCGACATCGTCGCTCATCAGCAGCCCGTCGAAGCCGATCTCGCCCCGGATCACCTCGCTGATGATCGTCTGCGAGAGCGTGGCGCAATTCTCCGGATCGAGCGCGGTATAGACGACATGCGCCGTCATCGCCATCGGCAGATGCGAGAGCGCCTTGAAGGGTGCGAAATCGGTGCCAGCGAGCGTCTCCCGGTCGGTCTCGACGATCGGCAGCGCGAGATGGCTGTCGACGCCGGCGCGGCCATGGCCGGGAATGTGCTTGATCACGGGCAGAACGCCCCCCGCCATCAGCCCCCGCGCCGCCGCACCGCCGAGCGCACCCACGATCTGCGGTTCGCGCCCGTAGGCCCGGTCGCCGATCACGTCGTGGGCGCCGGGGACGGGGATGTCGAGGCAGGGTACGCAATCGACGTCGATGCCGAGATCGCGCAACTCATGCGCGATCAGCCGCGCGCCGAGCGCCACGGCGGCAATCTGCTGCGCGGGATCCTTGATGGCCTCGCCATAGCTGGCGGCGGGCGGATGATCGAGCCAGTGCGGAGGACGCAGCCGGCGCACGCGTCCGCCCTCCTGATCGATCAGGATCGGCGCATCATGCCCGGCAGCCTCGCGCATCGCATTGCAGAGCGCGCGCACCTGATCGGGATCGACGATATTGCGGGCAAACAGAATAAAGCCGAAGGGGCGCGTCTCGCGGAAGAAGGCGACCTCGTCGGGCGTGAGTTCGGGCCCCGAACACCCATAGATCGCGGCGGACAGGGTCATGCGAAAATTCCGTCTCGGCTGGATGGCGCGGCCCGGCAGGTCACCGGGCCGCCTGATCATCAGTTGCGGGCGACGAAGCAATCCCCGCCGGCACTCTTGATCCGGTCGCAGACGCTGTTGGCGGAAGAGAGATCATAGGGGCCGACGCGCACCCGGTAGATGGTGTTGCCGTTGACCTCGGCCCGCCGCACGATCGGATTCGCATTGTCGATGATGCCCGAGTAACGGCTCTGGTACTGGCTGAAGGCCGCCCGCGCGCGGTCCTCGGAATTGCTGATGCCGAGCTGGACGACATAGTCGCCCGTAGCCGCCGGCTGAGACGGTGCGACGCTTGCCGTCTGCTGCGGCGATTGTGCGGGCGCGTTCTGCTGCTGCGCCTGCGGGGCGATCTGCATGGCGCCGGTCAATGCCATCGGCCCGCGCGGTGCCGGGGCGGGCTCGGGATTCGATTGCGCGGTATTTGTATCTGCCGCCTGTGTTTGCGTCGCGGCGGGTGCATCGTCTTGCGCGAGAATCTGCGCGAGCGCATCGTCGGCGGCATCGCGATCCGGCTGCTGATCTGCCGCAGCGGTATCGGTTCCCGTCGAGACTTCCGCTGCCGAATCCTCGGCAGGATCGGTTTCCCAGGGCATCCGCTCGGTCGCCGGGGCGGGGACGCTCGCATCGGCCAGGGCCGAGAACTCGCTCGGCGTATCGAGTGCGGCCATCTCGCGCGGCGCGTCGTCGCCGTTGCGGATGATGGTGCCGTCGGGCCGCACCGTGACCGTGCGCACGCGGCGCGGCTCACCGAGTTCGGCGACGGCGGCGGAGACTTCCGGCGGCGCCTCGAAGCCTGCTTGCGAATCCATCGTGCCCGCGAGCACCTGCGCGATCGGATCGGCAGAGCCGTCACGCCCCTGCGTCGCGGCAGGCGGCGGCAAGACGACGCGCGGGCTGGAGCGCGCGATTTCGCCGACATCGACGGGCTGCTCCTCGCGATCGACGACGCGGGTTTCGTCCTCGGCGGAGCGCTCGAAGATCTGACGGTCCTGATCCGGGATCTCGACACCGCCGGGATTGGCGGGCTCGATGCGCATCGGCTCGCTTTCCGCCGTGATCAGCGGAGGCTCGCCGTCACCGACGGGGCCGGTGCTGCGCACGAAATACAAGGCGCTCGCCACGCCGATCACCGCAACGCCGAGAACGACGCCGATCGTCATCATCGCCTTGCCGCCGCCCCGCCGCTCACGGCGCAGGCGCGGCGCATTGTCGAGATCGTCGAGGGCATCGCCGTAATCATCGTAATCGCCATAGCCCTGATGGCCGCCGTCATAGGGGTGATTCGCCGCCATGGCCGGCGCGCCG
>PXAW01000308.1 GCA_003567055.1 Hyphomicrobiales bacterium | reverse complement strand
GATCTTCCTGTGGGTCCAGCAACTCACGGAGACTTTCATCCCGACCGTCGATGCCGCTCTCGAAGGCACGCCCTACCGGATCGCCTGGACCGAAGCCTATGGCGGTACGCTCGCAGCCGTCGGCGGCGAGCTCGAAGCGCTGGAGGACGGCCTCGCCGAGGTCGGCGTCGTGCCCACCGTGTTCGAACCCACGTCGCTGCCCCTGCAGAATGTCAGCTACTTCACCCCCTTCTCCACCCCAGATGCGCGGCTCGTCCTCGATTCCGTGAATTCGCTGCACGAGAGCATCCCGGGCATGGCCGAGAGCTGGCGCGCCTATGATATCGAATATCTCGGCGGCGGCTTTGCGCTGGACAACTACCTCTTGATGACGACCTTCCCCTTCGAGAGCCTCGATGATCTCGAAGGCCGGCGCATCGCGGCTCCGGGGCCTGCGGTCAACTGGCTCGAGGGCACCGGCGCCGTCGGTGTCGCGGGCAATCTCACCACCTATTACAACGACATCCAGACGGGTGTCTTCGAAGGTGTGATCGTGTTCCCGACCGCCGCTGCGCCGGCGCGTCTGCATGAAGTCGCGCCCTATGTGACGATCACGAATTTCGGTGCGCAATATGCGGGTTCCGTTGTCTCCAACGGGCCCTGGTTCGATGCGCAGCCGACCGAGGTGCAGGATGCCCTGCGCGCTGGCGCCGAGGCCTACACGCAAGCCTATCTCGAGGCCCAGGCGGCGCGGGTGACGGCGGCGATGGAGACGCTGGCGAGCGGCGAGGGGGCCGTCACCGAACTCTCCGATGAGGAGCGCGCCCGCTGGGCTGCGGCGCTGCCGGATATTGCCGGCCAATGGGCCGAGAATGCCGATGGTCGCGGCCTGCCCGGCACCGAGGTCCTCGACGCCTATATGGATCTGCTGCGCGAAGCCGGTGCGCCGCTGCCGCGTGACTGGTCGCAGCGCTGATCCGCTCACGCAAGGCGATGGCGGGGCGCGATTGCGCGCCCCGTCCCGATCCATCCCTGAACGGGTGAGGCCATGGCCGCGACCGAAGACCTGCGCACGGGGATACGCCTCGTCGATGCCAGCGCACGCCTGCTCGACCGCGTGACGGCGCTGATGAGCGTGCTGGGCACCGTCACGATCCTCATCGTGATGCTCCTGATCAGCGTCGATGTGGTGGGGCGTTTCTTCTTCGGGCGCCCGATCGCGGGCGTGCCGGAAATGGTGGCGATGTCGATCCTCGCGATCGTCTTCCTGCAGATCGCCAACACCCTGTCGCGCGGCAAGCTCACGCGCAGCGACGCGTTTCTGGGATTCGTGCGCAATCGAAACCAGCGCCTCGGCGACGGGCTCGATGCGCTGATGCATGCGGCGGGGGCCTTTCTCGTCTACGTGCTCGTGACCGCCTTCCACCCGCTTTTCCTGCGCAGTTACGGGCGCAACGAGATGGTCGGGACCGTGGGGCAGTTCATGGCGCCGATCTGGCCGGTGCATCTGATCGTGCTCGTCGGCTCGGCGATGCTGCTCGCCGTCTTTCTGATGCGCACCCTGTGTCTCGCCATCCGCGCCTGGAACGGAGTGACGGCTGATCGCGACCGCAGCGGGGAGGGCGCGTCATGAGCGGTATCGAGATCGGCCTGGCCTCGCTCGCGGCACTGCTCGTCCTGATCTATGCCGGCCTGCATGTCTCGATCGCGCTGGCGCTCGTCAGCTTCTTCGGGATCTGGGCCTTGCGCGACAATCCCGATCATGCCGCGCGCATTCTTTCGCTCGCCGCACGCGAGAGCATTTCCAGTTATCTCTTCGGCGTGGTGCCCCTGTTCGTGCTGATGGGGCTCGTGGTCAGCCGGGCGGATATCGGGCGCGATACCTTCGACGTGGCCAACCGCGTATTTCATCGCCTGCGCGGTGGTCTGGGCATGGCGACGGTGGGGGCGAATTCCGTCTTTGCGGCGATCACCGGCATTTCCATCGCCTCGGCTGCGGTCTTTGCCAAGGTGGCCGTGCCGGAAATGGTGCGCATCGGCTATACGCGCCGCTTCGCTGCCGGTGTCGTCGCGGGCAGCTCGATCCTCGGCATGATGATCCCGCCGAGCCTGCTGCTGATCCTCTACGGGATCATCGCCGAACAATCGGTGGGGCGGCTGTTCATTGCCGGGATCATGCCCGGCCTGCTGCTCGCCTTCGCCTTCTGTGTGGGCATCTATCTGATGGCGCGGCTGGCGCCGGGCTTCACGGGCACGCCGATCCCGCAGGAGGCGCGCAAGATCAGCCTGCTGGCCATGATCGGCGATTCCAGCGTCAAGCTGGTGCCGATCGTGCTGCTCGTGGGCCTCGTTCTCGGCGGGATCTATGGCGGTATCTTCACGCCGACCGAAGCCGGCGCCATCGGGGCGCTTGGCGCCATCGTCATCGCCGTTGCCAAACGCCGGATGGGGCCACGCACCCTGTGGGGCGTGACGCTGGAGACGGGGCACATCACCGCTGCGATCTGCTTCCTGATCATCGCCGCGACGATGTATTCGCGCATGCTGGCGCTGTCGGGCCTGCCGGTCTTCCTGACCCAGTGGATCATCGGGGTCGATCTCGGCATCTACGGCTTCCTCGCCTTCTATGTGCTGGTGCTGATCCTGCTCGGCACCATCCTCGACAGTTCCTCGATCATGCTGATCACCCTGCCGCTGGTGATCCCGATCGCGAGCGCCTTGCAGATCGATCTGATCTGGTTCGGCATCATCACCGTGCTCGCCGTCGAGATCGGCCTGCTGACGCCGCCGCTCGGCCTGTCGGTCTATGTCATCAAGGGTGCGCTCGACGATCCCTCGATCTCGCTCAACGACGTCTTCATCGGCGCCGCGCCCTTCGCGCTGATCATGCTCGTCATCCTCATCCTGATCATCGCCTTCCCGCCGATCGCGATCGGCCTGCTGTGAGGCGAGGCGTCACGTTGTCAAAGGAGCCCGTATCGCCATGCGCATCATCGATCTCTCCGTCCCGCTGGAATCGGGTATCGCCTCGGATCCGCCGGGCTTCGAGCCGAAGATCACCTATCTCGACCACCAGACCACCGCCGGGCAGGTGACCGGGTTCTTCCCGGGCATGGAGCCGAAGGACCTGCCGGGCGGCGAGGGCTGGGCCATCGAGAAGCTCGAACTGATCACCCATAACGGCACGCATCTCGATGCCCCCTATCACCACCATTCCACCATGAATGGCGGCGAGCGGGCGATCACCATCGACGAAGTGCCGCTCGAATGGTGCTTCCAGCCCGGCGTGAAACTGGATTTCCGGCATTTTCCGGATGGCTACGTCGTCACGCCCGGCGATCTCGAAGCGGAGTTCAAGCGTATCGGCCGCGAGCCGCAACCGCTCGAGATCATCGTCGTCAACACGGCGGCGGGCGTGGCCTATGGCGAGCCGGATTATATCGATCGCGGCTGCGGCATGGGGCGTGATGCGACCCTGTGGCTGCTGGAGCGCGGCGTGCGCGTCACCGGCACGGACGGCTGGAGCTGGGACGCGCCGTTCTCGCATACGCGCAAGCGCTGGCTGGAGACGCACGACCCTTCCATCGTCTGGGAGGGGCATCGCGCCAGCATGGATATCGGCTACTGCCATATCGAGAAGCTGACCAATCTCGACCAGCTGCCCGATACGGGTTTTCGCATCTCCTGCTTCCCCTTCAAGATCCGCGCCGCCTCGGCGGGCTTCGTGCGCGCCGTCGCCATTCTCGACGCCTGAAGCCGCCCGGCGCGACGCGTCATCAAGAACGCATGACCACACTCTCGAGGAAACACCCCATGGCCAAGGCATCCCGCAAAGTCATCATGACCTGCGCCGTCACCGGCGGCATCCACACCCCCACCATGTCGGAGGGGCTGCCCTACAAGCCCGCCGACATCGCCTCGCAGGCGATCGCGGCTGCGGAGGCTGGGGCGTCGATCCTGCATCTGCATGCGCGCGATCCGCAGGACGGGCGCCCGACGCCGGATCCGGACGTGTTCATGCAGTTCCTGCCCACCATCAAGCAGAACAGCGATGCGGTGGTGAACATCACCACGGGCGGCGGGCTCGGCATGACGGTCGAGCAGCGTCTCGCGGCGCCGTTGCGCGCGGCGCCGGAAATGTGCTCGCTCAACATGGGATCGATGAATTTCGGCATCTTCCCGATGGCGGCGAAATACAAGGACTGGAAATTCGAGTGGGAGAAGCCCTTCCTGCTTTCCTCGGATGATTTCATATTCCGCAACACCTTCAAGGATATCGCCTATATCCTGCAGGCGCTCGGCGAGGAGCACGGCACGCGTTTCGAGTTCGAATGCTATGATGTCGGGCATCTCTACAATCTGGCCCATTTCGTCGATCGCGGGCTGATCAAGCCGCCCTTCCTGGTCCAGACCATCTTCGGAATCCTGGGCGGGATCGGCGCCGATCCGGACAACCTCACCTTCATGAAGAACACCGCCGACAAGCTCTTCGGCAAGGATTACGTCTGGTCGGTGCTGGCGGCGGGGCGTCATCAGATTCCGCTGCTCACCCAGGCGCTGGTGATGGGCGGCAACGTGCGCGTGGGGCTGGAGGACAGCCTCTATCTCGGCCCGGGCCAGCTCGCCGCGAACAACGCGGAGCAGGTCACCAAGATGCGCGGCATCATCGAGGCGCTCGATCTCGAAGTCGCCACACCGTCCGAGACCCGCGAGATGCTGGCGCTCAAGGGCGGCGACCGGGTCTCGTTCTGAATGGAGGATGGTATGGCCAATCCGATCGACGGATTCGTCGTCGACAAGGCGGATATCGTGTATGTCGGCGCCGACCTGCAGCGTCCCGAATGCATCCTGGCCGAGCCCGACGGCTCGCTGTGGAGCGCGGATGCGCGGGGCGGGGTCGTGCATATCCGCCCCGACGGCAGCCAGAGGCTCGTCACCCAGAGTCTCGATTCAAGCTTCGCTTCGAGCGCGGACGAGGAGACCCGTTTCACCGAAGGCACTCTTCCCAACGGGCTGGCCTTCGACGCGGATGGCTCGATCCTGATCTCGAATTTCGGAACCGACCGTCTGGAGCGCATGACCCGGGACGGGGAGACCTCCGTCCTCCTCGACACGATCGACGGCACGCCGATCGGCAAGGTGAATTTCGTCCTGCGGGATTCGCGCGGGCGGATCTGGCTTACCATCTCCACCCGCATCAGGAACTGGATGCGCGCGATCAGCCCGAATATCGCCGATGGCTATGTTGCCGTGCTCGACGAGAACGGCGCGCGCATCGTCGCCGACGGCTTTCATTTCACCAACGAGATCCGTTTCGATGCAAGCGAGGAATGGCTCTACGTGGTCGAGACGACCGCGCGCCGGATCACCCGGCTGCGGATCGGGGAGGGGGCGCAGGTCACGCAGCGGGAGGTGTTCGGTCCTGCCGATACGGGCGGCTTCATCGACGGCATCGCCTTCGATTCATACGGCAATCTGTGGGGCACGCATGTGATGTCCGATCGCATCTTCGCCCTCACCCCGCAGGGCGAGATGCGCATCATCCTCGATGATGATCGCCCGGAGCCTTCACAGCGCCTCTACGATGCCTTTGCCCGCGACGCGGTGACACCCGAACTGATGCTCGCCTGCGGCGGCGAGATCGCGCCCTGGTTCGCCTCGATCACCTTCGGCGGCCCTGATCTGCGCAGTGTCCATATCGGCTCCCTGCGCGGCACCCGCATCCCCTGGTTCCGCTCTCCGGTGCCGGGCCTGCCGATGGCGCATTGGGGACGAGCCAGCGGCGACCGATGACACGATGGCGATCTCGATATCCGCCAGCCCGGCCTGCTCCGGCGAGTGACTTTGTCGACTGCGCCCGGACCGCGTCAACGCCTCGAATACTGCAAATGGCTTCTCCCCGAGGCTGGCGGCCGATATCGGATGGTCTCTTTACCGCCCTCTTGAGTCCGACGCATATACAACTTCAAAACAGTAAATCTGCCTCAATGATATTAATTGATTGATAGACTGCATGGTTAAGTTTTCTTCATCCAGGCAAACGCATGCAAACAACCCCGTCACACATTCGTGAACATACATATCTCCCATCCTGCGGATGAAGATCCCATGCCGTTCGTCTTCCATGGTCACGAATGCAAAAAGCTGAGTGATCATCAATCCGGCAAACGCGGATGCATCGTCGGCAACAAGAACAGGTGCAGCGCGGAAGGAAACCTCGAAGGAGAGACGTGCATGACCAGCAAGATGAAACTCGCCGCGCTCGCCGCCGGCGTCAGCATTACCGTTCTCGCCGCTCCCGCTGCGCAGGCGCAGCAGTTGCGCATCATGACCGGCCCGCAAGGGGGCGTCTGGTATCCGCTCGGTGGCGCATTCGCCAATATCATGGGAGATCGTGACTTCACGATGCAGGTAATGCCCGGAGCGGGCATCGCAAATGTGCGCGCCGTCGCCACCGGGCGCACCGATTTCGGATTCGGCAATTCCATCTCGACGGTGGACGGCGTCGCCGGGCGCGCGCCTTTCGACGAACCGCAGGAGAATGTCTGCAACGTCGCGACGCTCTATCCGCAATTCTTCCAGATCGTCGCACTGGCGGATGCCGGGGTTTATTCGATCGAGGACATGGCGGGCCAGGCGGTTGCGATCCAGCCACGCGGTAATACGGCGGAATTCGCCACCGCACAGGCGCTGGAAGTGGCCGGCCTCGCCTACGACGATCTCGGGCGTGTCAGCCACGTTTCCTACACCGACGCGGTCTCGCTCATGCGCGACAACAACGCCCAGGTTTTCACGCTGGGCACAACGATCCCTGCTTCCTCGGTGATGGATCTCGCCTCGTCACGAGACATCCGCATGGTCGGGATGTCGGACGAACAGATCGAAGCCATGCGGGAGCTCAACCCCGGCTATTCGGCGCTGATCATTCCGGCCGGCACCTATCCCGGCCAGAACGAGGATGTGCAGACGGTGGGCTACGCCACGCACATCATCGCCCGCTGCGATCTCGACGAGGACGTGGTTTACAACCTCCTCGAAGGCATCGTCGAGAACATCGATGATCTTGCCGCCATCGTACGCGTGATGAGCGACACCACCGTCGAACTCATGGCGGAGGATATCGGCGTGCCGAAGCATCCCGGCGCGATCCGGTTCTATTCGGAACGCGGCGCCGTGTGAGTCGCAACCGGGCAAGTCGCCCGCAGGCGCGAACAACGATCGCTTTCCCGATCATGTTGTGCATCGGCGTAGGGGTTCGGCGCCGACCGGCGCAGGGTGCCGGATTGAAAGCGGTGCTCTGTGAGGGATCAGGGTACGGATCGGGGGGGCTCGTCGGCGCTTTTTCACAGTCAAAAACCGCACGTAAACTCTATGCCGCTGAAAATTGATCCAACGGCGATTTGATGCGCAGCCGGTGCGGTCGTCCTCTCGGTCAGCAATGGATTCGCGTTAAAACGCATGTGCCCGCCTTGGTCCGAAAGCGCTGACAGGTTCGGGGTGGGCATTCGTTCACAGTTCATATCGGCACTTCCTGGAGAATCGCAATCGGACTCTACGATTGCTTAATGGCAAAGCTTGTCGGATCGGCTGGATCTGAATTGCCAGATAATTCATCGCAAGAAATTTTTGGCATGAATATTTATTAATATTCCATCGTTGGAACCGTTTAATATTTTGCGAGTTGCTCAAAAACGATGTCGCATCCCTTATCGATCTCTAATTCGGATGACGACTTTAGCAAGTAAAAGTGATTGAGCTCATGGAGCCTCCAGGCGGCTTGCGTCACGAATCCTTGCATCACGATTTCTTGCATCACGAATTCTTGCGTCACGAATCCTTGCGTATTGAACTGGAGATGGACCATGAGCAACCACACGCGGGAAGGCGAAAGGCCGTATTCAGCCTCGCCGGATCAACAGAAGAACACCGGCGGTGACGTCAGGGCCGAGGCTGAGCGCACCGGCGAACAAATCAGGCACCAGGGCGAGGAGATCGCATCCGCCGCCAGGGAAACGGCGACCGGCTTCGCGCGCGACCAGAAGCAGGCCGGGGCCGCCGGCATCGACAGCGTGGCGCGTGCCGTCGACAAGGCTGCGGACGAGCTGGAGGAGACTTCCCCCGAACTCGCTCGACACACCCGCGACGCCGCCGCGCAGGTCCACAGCTTCTCCGAAAGGCTGCGCGAAAAGAGCATCGGCGGGATCGTCGACGATCTGACCGGATATGCAAAGCGTGAACCCGCCGCATTTCTGGGCGTCGCAGTCGTTGCCGGTTTCGCTCTGTCGCGATTTCTCGGTGCGCGCACCGAGAGTGGCGATGACGCCGGAAACGGGCACCAGCGTGACGGCATGAATCGGGGAGGCGCTGCACAAAGGGGGGCCGGGGCTGGCATGAATGCCGGCGCGCCTGCGTCCATGAGCAACGAGAATCGCAACGACCATACGGCGGGGAGGCTTTGATGAGCGGTAAATCCATCCCCGAGCTCTTCAGTGAGCTCGTCGATCACCTGCCGCGGCTCTTCCGCAAGGAAATGCAGCTGGCAAAGGCTGAAGCCACAGAGAAGGTCCAGCAGGCGACCGGGGCCATCGTCTACATGGCGATCGGAGGAATCGTGCTTCTCGCCGCCCTGATCATGCTGCTGCATGCCATCGTCGCATGGCTCGTCGTTTTCGGCATCGACGTCGAGTGGAGCACTCTGGTCGTGGCCGTCGTGGTCGGTGTTCTCGGTGCTGCCCTCCTCCAGAAGGGCATGAGCGACATCAAGGCATCCAACCTCAAACCCAACCGCACCGTCGAGCAGCTGCGCAACGATGCGCACGCGACGAAGGAGCAATTCCGATGATCGACAAGCGCACCCCAGACCCCCGCACCGGCCTCTCGCCCGGCATGACCAAGCCCGGCATGGATAAGCCCGGCAGCAAGCCCGATGTCCAACCCACCGGCATGACAGGGACGTCCACCTTGGCGGGCGGTAACGGCGCAGCTGCAGGCGCCGACCAGGTTTCCATCCGCTCCCGGGACGAGGTCGAGAAAGACCTCAATTCCCTGCGCGAACGCCCGGGTAGCCACAGCGACACCACACCCGCCGAGGCTCGCGCCCGCGCGCATACCGGCGATGTCAGTGGCACGCCGACGGATGAGCGCCGGCGCGAAGTACGCGCCGAGGAAGAGCGTCTCCACGAACAGCGCAAGCGCGACGAGCGCCAGCGCGAGGAGAGCCAGCGGGAGGAGAGCCGTCGCCGTGAACGCGCTGAGAAGGCAAGCGCCCGCAGTCACGACGACGACGACGGCGACAAGTCCAGCGCCGAACTCAAGCGCGAGGTCGAGTCCGAGCGCTCGGAGATCACAGACATCCTCGACGCGCTTCGCGACAAGATGTCTCCCGGTCAGCTCGTCGATCAGGCATTCGATTATGTCCGCAGTTCGGGCGGCGTCGATTTCAGCCGCAATCTCGGGCGTTCCGTCCGCGACAACCCGCTTCCCGTCCTGATGGTCGGCGCGGGCATTGCCTGGCTGATGGCCTCGGGCAATCGCGAACGTCCGGGTTACGGCGATCATCGCGGCGACCGCGCACGCGATCATCGCAGCGCTCGCGACATGGGCAGCGATATTGCCGGGGCGGCAAGGAGTGCGACCGGAGCCGTCGCGGATGCCGCATCGTCCGCCGGCCAAGCCGCCGGCGACGCGTCCCATACGATGTCCGACAAGGCATCCTCCGGCTACGACGATGCCCGGGCACGGGCGGGCGAGATGAGCGACAGCGTCGGCAGATATGCCCGTGACGCCAGCGATCGCGCCGGTGAATATGCGCACGACGCCCGCGACAGCGTCTATCGCGGGGCGGAAGCGGCGCAGCGCGGCTGGGCGCGCATGGCCGAAGATCAACCGGTGGTGCTGGGAGCCATCGGTCTCGCCATCGGCGCAGCGATTGGAGCAGCGCTTCCTTCGAGCCGCACCGAGAACCGCTACATGGGCGAAGCGAGCGACGCCGTGAAGGGCAGCGTCAAGGAAACGGTCGGGCGTGAATACGCGCACGCGAAGGATGTCGCAGGCGATGCCTATGAGGACGTCAAGGACGATCTGGAGGAGCGGGGCTTCTCTGCCGATGCCGCCGGAGACGCTGTCACGTCGGCGGTGAAGAAGGCCGGCAATGCCGCCGACAAGGTGGCCGAGGATGCCAAATCCGATCTCAGGAAGCAGGGAACGGGCTCCGGCGGTTCCGGGTCGAACGGGGCGGCCGGCAAGTCGGCGTAAATCAAGTCGGCGTAAATCAAGTCGGCGTAAATCAAGTGGGCGTAAATCAAGTGGGCGTCGATGTCGAATAACGCGCCCGGCAAAACCGGCAACGCAGCCGGGAACGGGGTCGCCACCGGGTTCGGCGCCAACGGCTCCGGCGCGTCCAATCCGAACAAGCCCAAGGTCTGAAGGCGTTCGAGATGTCACGGGCGAGCGGCATCAGCAGAGTGGCGACCGCCGCAGCGGTCGCTCTCGTCGGCCTCGTCGCGCTCGGGAAGGGTTCTTCCCGGCCGCGACGAGCGACTTGTCCGCCAACTGCTCGTCAGACAATGCAGATCATCGCGCGCCTTGCGCCGGTCGGTCGAGAAAGAAGCGAACCATCTCGGTGCTGGCATCCGGGCCCGCTGGATCGGCGTAGGACCCGGCATCGTTCCCGCCCGACCAGGCATGGCCCAACCCATCGACCACCCAATGCTCGGACAGGATATTTCCGGCCTCGTCGCTGGTCCGGATAAGACGGAAACTGCGGCCGGCATGCGTGCCCGTCTCCGTAGTCCGGGTAGCCGCCGCGCCGCCGTCGTTTCCGGCACGTCGGGCGATCGCAACGCCGTTCGACGGGTGCACGGTCCGGTCTGCGGCACCGTGAAACACGATTGTCCGCGGAACGCCGGTCGTGGGCGCGTCCGCCGCTGCGCCCTGTCGGTTGCCGGCCATCGCCGCGAAGGCCGTGGGCACATCGCTGGCCGCTCGAAACGGCAGGCCCGAATGTGCGCCGACGGCTGCAAAGATTTCCGGGTAGGTCTCGCCCAGGATCACGGCCATAGCAGCCCCGGCAGACAGACCCGCCACGAAGACGCGGTCCGGGGAGACGGCGTGTTCGGCCATCGCGGTCCGGGTGATGCCTGCCAGAATCTCGGGCTCACCACGATCGCGGCACTGGTCGCCCTTGCTGAACCAGTTCCAGCAGGTTTGCGCATTCGCGCCGCGGGCCTGTTGCGGGTAGATCACCACCAGGCGATGCTCCTCGGCCAGCGCGTTCATCCCGGTGCCGATGGCGAAATCCTCGGGTGTTTGCGTGCAGCCGTGCAGCATCAGCACAATGCCGTTCAGCCCTTCGCCGGCAGAGGACGGGACGTAGTGGCGATAGGCCCGCCTCCCTGTGCGGCCGGAATGAGTCTCGCTGCGAAACACGGCACCATCTGGCAGGCCGAGGGGCTGTGCCGACTGACCGGGCATGTCTTGCCATGCCGGTGCCAGGTTCAGCCCCTTCATCAGATCGCTCAAAGGCGCGGCACTGCCGTTCGTCTTCGCCGAGAGGCCGTGACGCGAGATCGTGCGGCGAACCAGGTCTTTGGCCGCCTCGATGCGCTTCGGGCATGCGCCGAGGCTTGCCGGGTTCAATGCGCCGGCCTTGAATTTCAACATCTTGTGTTCCTTTGATTGCGGCGCGCACTCAGCGAATGCGGTCGGCGAGTGCTTTCTTGATCTCCGGGCTGGCCTGCAAGGCCCCGAGGACCGTGATCGAACCGATGGTCTGAGCTGCGAGTTCGGGGCTGACGTCGGATGCGATGCGCGCCAGACCCACGACTTTCACATGGAGTATCTCTCCTGCGTCGCGCAGGGCCTCCAGGTCGGCGCGCGAGTAGTCTCTCAGTCCCAGTTCCATCGTGTGCCGGTCGACTGATCGCGAGACGATTTCGGCATGCGTATCGAGCTGGTTGCGGATGGCCGTACGGATGAAGTCGCTGCGGTTGGAAAAGAAACCTTCCTGAACCAGAAGATCGATCCGCCCCAGATCGACATAGCCGAGATTGATCGTGATCTTCTCGTTCTCAGGCTGCCGGTCGCGAAGCTGCGTCACTTTACTCATGGTTTTCTCCATCCGTGTGGATGGTATATGGATGT
>PXAW01000102.1 GCA_003567055.1 Hyphomicrobiales bacterium | reverse complement strand
CGTGATGCTTCTTCCCGGTTCGGTCCCGGTTCACGTCATGGTACTTTCCCTGCCTTTTCTGCTGGCTGGAGGCTCAGTAACGAGGATTTCCTGAGTGCTGCAACAGATACCTGGCTGGATTACCTGATGCTCCGTATAGGATACGGGGAGACCGGTAATGACCGTGTTGGTAATTACAATGCCTTTACCACTTATGCATCTAGTTTACATAGTTCTTTCTATCCACTCTCGGGACAAGATATGGGGGCAGGAGATGCAGGTTTCTATCCTCAATCTCTTGGTAACCCTAATGTTCGTTGGGAGTCCACTGCAACATACAATCTCGGATTGCAGGCTAATTTTTTGGAGAACTGGGATTTCAGCTTTGATCTTTGGAGACGTAATACAAAGGATATGCTTTATCCACAGAGAATTCCGGATACCGAAGGACAGATTTCGGCGCCATCTGTTAACGTTGGCGAGATGATGAACAACGGTTTTGATCTTGAGCTTGGCTACCGCGGCATGTATCAGGATCTGGGTTATGGTGTTTCCTTGAATGTGTCGCGTTATGTAAACGAGATAGTTGCGCTTTCCGATGTTGAAGGTGAGCGGCTGGAGGGAAGTCTTTTCCGTCATTTATTGTATACCATGGCAGAGAGTGGTACTGCTTTTCCTGTTTTTTACGGATATCAGGTTGACGGTATCTTCCAGACTGAGGCCGAGGCTGCTGCTCATCCACCTGCGTTTGGAGATTATAACGAGGTGGGAAAATTTAAATTCAGGGATGTTAATGGAGATGGTGTTATAGACGCTGATGACCGCACTATTATCGGAAGTCCGCACCCTGATTTTACTGCCGGGTTGAACATTGATTTGAGCTACAGGGGATTTCATTTGACAAGCCGTTTGTATGGATCTTATGGCAATGAGCTGGTCAATTATGTGAACAGGTGGATAGACTTTGGTCTATTCTCGGGCAATTTCAGTAAAAAAGCACTATATGAATCATGGGGTAGTCCTTATCTTGATGACAATGTCAACGCTTCAATGCCATCTGCCAGTTTTACTTATGGTATTGAGCAGCAACCATCTTCTTATTATGTTGAAGATGCATCTTATTTACGTATGCAAAACCTTCAGCTTGGTTACGATTTAACCAATATCATCGGATTAAATGTCAGGGAGATTCAGATTTATGGTCATATAACCAATCTTTTCACCATAACCAATTATACGGGGCTTGATCCCGAAGTAAATGTTTCCGGCAGAAACATGGGTGTTGATCGCGGTGCGTGGCCTACTCCGAGGCAGTTTATGCTTGGAATAAACATTGGTATTTAAAGATGTAGCCATATAATATGATTTTAAAAAAATAATATAAAACTTATTACTATGAAGCGAATATTAAATTTGATAATAATTACCACGCTGACCGGAGCATTCGTTTTTCTTGCGTCCTGCGGGGATGAATTTCTTGACAACCAGCCTCCCGGAACTGCAGCAGGTGCACTTATGGAAACCCCTGCCGGTGTGGAAGGTATTTTGGTAGGTGTTTATGACAGGCTTACATGCAAAAGATATACGGTTTGTATGGCAACCGACTGGACATTTGGAAGTGTTGCTTCAGATGATTGTTATACAGGATCTAATTACACGACTGACGTATTAGAGCGGTGGGAAATGTTTACAGGAGATCATCGTTATTTGGTACCAAGATGGCGTGAAGGTTTTGATGGTGTTGCCCGTGCAAATGGTGTACTGGATTTTTTAAGGGTAGTTCAGGAAGGTGATAATCCCATTCCCGAACCCAGGGCTTCACAAGTCGAAGCCGAGGCTAAATTTTTAAGAGCATGGTTCCACTTCAAAACAACACGGGTTTCCAGGAATATACCCTATATAAAGACACAGGAAGAGATGGATGGTATGCTTCCCCGGGATATTCCCAATGATACCGAGGGATGGGAAGGTATTGAGGAAGATCTTCAGTTTGCTATTGATAATTTGCCTGACACACCTCCTCTAGGTCAGGTTGGTCGTCCTACAAAATTTGCTGCCATGGCCGTAAAAGCTCATGCGCATATGTATCAGAATGAACTGGATCAGGCCAGGCCTCTTCTCGATCAGATTATCGGAAGCGGTAAGTATGAGCTGGCAGATAATTTTGAAGATAATTTCCTTGTTACACGAAATAATAATGAGGAATCTATCTTTGAGATACAGATTTCTGTTACCGGTGAAACTACAGGAAGCGCCTTTTTTAATAATCGGCCGTTTTCTCACCAGCATGGGCCTGTCGCTATGGGGTGGGGATTTTATCAGCCTTCTCATGAACTTTTTGAGGCTTATCAGGTTACCGGCGACGGACTCCCTGTTCTTGACAAAGCAGATCGTACACCGCTGGCAAATGACTATGGTATTTCCAGTACTGAAGAGTTTATTCCGACAGATCATCTTCTTGATCCGCGGGTGGATTATACTATTGCCAGACGTGGAGTTGACTTCCAGGGTTTTGCAATTCACGAAGGAATGTCATGGATACGTATGCCTGATCACCAGGGAAACTACATGACAAAGAAATTTCATCACCGCATGGAAAACTCTGAATATGCAATAGGTGAATATAATGCCCGCAATATACGAAGCTATCGTTTGGGCCATGTATTATTATGGAGGGCTGAAATTGCCGTTGAAGACGGGGATCTGAATTATGCCCGTGAGCTTGTAAACCAGCTTCGTG
>PXAW01000267.1 GCA_003567055.1 Hyphomicrobiales bacterium | reverse complement strand
GCGGCGGTCTCCTGCCTCGGCCACATGCATCCCGATGTGCTGAGCGCCATGCGCAAGCAGCTCGACCAGCTCGAATACGCCCATACCGGCTTCTTCACGACGGAAGTGGCGGAGCAGCTCGGCGATGATCTCGTGGCGCATGCGCCGGAGGGGATGTCGCATGTCTATTTCGTCTCGGGCGGCTCCGAGGCGATCGAGGCGGCGCTGAAGATGGCGCGGCAATATTTCGTCGAGATCGGCCAGCCGCAGCGCGCGCGCTTCATCGCCCGCAAGCAGAGCTATCACGGCAACACGCTCGGTGCGCTGGCGGTGGGCGGCAACGAATGGCGCCGGGCGCAGTTCGAGCCGCTCCTCGTCAAGACGCACCACGTCTCCCCGCCCTACGCCTATCGCGACCGCCGCGCCGACGAGAGCGACGCGGAATACGGCGAGCGCCTTGCGCAGGAGCTCGAGGCGATGATCGCCGAACTCGGCCCGGAGACGATCATCGGCTTCATCGCCGAGACGGTGGGCGGCGCCACTGCCGGCGCCCTTACCGCGCCGGAGGGCTATTACAAGCGCGTGCGCGAGATCTGCGACCGCCACGGCATCCTGCTGATCCTCGACGAGGTGATGTGCGGCATGGGCCGTACCGGCACGCTCCACGCCTGCGAGCAGGAGGGCGTCACCCCCGATCTGATGACCATCGCCAAGGGCATGGGCGGCGGTTACGCGCCGATCGGCGGGGTGCTGGTGCACGAGAAGATCATCGACGCCTTCGCCTCGGGCTCCGGCCTGTTCCAGCACGGCCATACCTATCTCGGCCACCCGGTCGCCTGCGCCGCCTCGCTCGCGGTGCAGCAGGTGATCCGCCGCGACAATCTGCTGGAGAATGTGCGCCGCCAGGGCAAATACCTGACGCAACGCCTCGAGGCGCGTTTCGGCAACCACCCCCATGTGGGTGATATTCGCGGGCGCGGCCTGTTCCAGGCCATCGAGCTCGTCGCCGACCGCTCCTCGAAGGAGACCTTCGACCCGGCCCGCAAGGTGCATGCGAAGGTCAAGCAGGAGGCCATGGCGCGCGGCCTGATCTGCTACCCGATGGGCGGCACCATCGACGGCATCCACGGCGACCACGTCCTCCTCGCCCCGCCCTTCATCGTCACCGAGGCCGATATCGACGCCATCGTCGAGCGGCTGGGTGACGCGGTGGATGCGGTGGTGGGCTGAGGCCGAAGGGCAGCGATTACACCGCGCCGATTGCGCCGCGCCTGCGCAGACACTAGATTCCGGCTTCAATCAGGCGAATGGATCGGTCGTGCGGGATTATATCGGGCGCATCTTGCGCAAGGGCGCGGCAGTTTCGCCGCCGGTGATCGAGGGGCAGGCGGTGCCGACGCCGACCCTGTGGCTGCTCGGCAAGACCGGGGCGGGCAAGTCGTCGCTGGTGCGCGCACTGACGGGCGAGGCGGATATCGGTGAGGGTTTCGCGCCCTGCACCCGCACGGCCATGGCCTATGACTATCCGGCAGAGCACCCGGTGCTGCGCTTTCTCGATACGCGCGGCATCGGCGAAGCCGGCTATGATCCCAGGGAGGATCTCACGGAGGCCGAACGCGGCAGCCATGCCCTCGTCGTCGTGGCGCGGCTCGATGATCCGGTGCAGGGCGCGGTGGCTGACATCCTGCGTGAATTGCGCCGCCGCCGCGCCGCTCTTCCCGTGCTTGTGGCCCATACCGGTGCCGATCTCGCCGAAAGCGATGCCGTGCGTGCCCGCGCACAGGCGGCCACGCAGGCGCGTTTCGAGGAGGCTGCGGGTGCCGCGCTGCCTGCCGTGACCCTCGCGCTTCCCCCGGATGGCGCGGCGCCCGAGGGACTCGACGATCTGCGCGCGGCGCTGACGGGACTCTTGCCGGAAGCGGCGCTGCTGATCATGCGCGAAGGCGCGCGCGACGCGGAATCCGCGCGCTTTGCCGAAATCAAGCCTCTGGTGATGTGGTATGCCGGCGCCGCAGCCGCGAGCGATGTCGCTCCGGTGATCGGCGCGGTGGGCGTCCCCGCCATCCAGGGGGCGATGCTCCACGCCATGGCCGGGCGCTACGGCGTTCCCTGGACAACGCAACGCGCCGGCGCCTTCGCCGGGGCGCTCGGCTCCGGTGCCTTGCTGCGCTTTGCCGGATCGCATGCGGCGCGCCAGGTGGCGAAGCTTGTCCCCGTTGTCGGACAGACGCTCGGTGCGGCAAGCGCGGCAGCGATCAGCTTCGCCACCACCTTCGCGCTGGGGCGTGCGGCGGCCTATTGGCTCGACCGCGAATCGCGCGGGGAGAGTGCGAGCGCGGCGGATCTGCGCCGGCTCTACGAGGAAGCCTTTGCGAGGGCGCGCGATGCAGCTGGCTGAGCGCCTGCGCCGGGCCTATCTGCGCTGGAGCCGCCTCGGCGCCGCCGGATTGCTCGTCCTGCCCTTCGCCGCCACCTCGCTCCTCGGCTTTCTCTGGCTGCATGAACGGGGCATGCTGCTCTGGTTCGTGCTCGGCTGTGTCGCCCTTGCGGCGCTGATCTGGAGCGGACGGCTCGGGCTCGCCTGGCAGCATCGGCGCCAGGAACGTGGCAAGGAACGTGGCAAGGAGCGGGGCAAGGAACGTGCGCAGGGCGAAGCGCGCGCCGCATCGCAGGATGGCGATGCGGCGGCCGGTCTGCGCGAACGGCTCGCCCATCCTCCGATCGATCCGGAATGGAGCGCGCG
>PXAW01000118.1 GCA_003567055.1 Hyphomicrobiales bacterium | reverse complement strand
GTTTCATAGAGCTTATGTGAACGATAGAAGCGATGGCAACAGCTTTTTCTTTCCGCCTATCGACGGGTCCGAAGCAATGCATGCGCATATCGTCCACGCCCATCCCGAACCCGCATCCTATAACGGCGCGCTCACCCGGACCGCCTGCGACGCCCTGAGCGATCAGGGCGCCTCTGTCAGCGTGAGCGATCTCTATGCATCGGGTTTCGATCCGGTGGAGCGCGGCGCGCATTATGCCGACAGGCTGGACCCGGACAGCTTCGCTCCCCTGGCCGAGCAGCGTCACGCCTCTCGTGGGGGCACGCTCGCACCGGAGATCAGCCGCGAGATCGCGGCATTGGAGCGGGCGGATCTGCTGATCCTGCAATTCCCGCTCTGGTGGCACGGGCCACCGGCCATCCTGAAGGGCTGGATGGATCGCGTCTTCGTCAATGGCGGCCTCTATACGAGCCGGATGCGTTATGATCGCGGCTATTTCCGGGGGCGGCGCGCGATCATCTCGATGACGACCGGCGCCCCGGGCGAAGCCTTCGGCCCCGGTGGGCGCGGCGGCGATATCGATACCATGCTCTGGCCGATCCATTACTCATTACATTATCTGGGCTTTAGCGTGCTGCCGCCCTTCCTCTCGCACGGCATACAGGGCCACGGTTTCCGCTATGCGGAAGACGACGCCCTGCATGGAATGCTCACCCGGAACCTCCAGAGCTGGCGCGAGCGTCTGCAGACGCTCGACGCTCATGCGTCCCTCGACTTCCCGGGATGGGACGACTGGGGTGCGCTGGGCGAGGCGATCCGGTGAAGATCCGTGTCGCCGTCACTCGGCGGCGATCAAGGGGGCAGCGACCGATTCCGCGCGGATCGCCGCATCGAGAATCGCGAGCCCTTCTTCTAGCACCGGGATAGGCGTCGTCAGTGGTGCGAGGACCTTGACGACTTCGTCTTCAGGGCCCGAAGTCTCGATGATCAGGCCGTTGCGCCAGGCCGTCTTGCAGATTCTGGCCGCGAGCGCGCCAGATCCCACATCCAGTCCGCGCATCATGCCGCGCCCCTTGATTCGTGAAGGCCCGAGCGCATCGGCGCTGGCGGTCAGGCGGGCGGTCACGATGTCCCCGGCATGGCGGATTGCGGCTTCGAACCGGGAATCGCTCCAGAATTTCTCGATAGCGACCCGCGCGGTGACGAAGGCATGGGTATTGCCGCGGAAAGTTCCGTTGTGCTCGGCCGGTTTCAGCACGTCGTGCTCCCGGTTGATGAGCACGAGGCTCATGGGCAGGCCGAAGCCAGAGATCGACTTCGCCATGGTCACCATGTCAGGTATGATCCCATCCTCTTCGAACGAGAAAAAGCTCCCGGTGCGACCGCACCCGGCCTGGACATCGTCGATGATCAGGAGTGCGCCGTGATTTCGCGCCAGTTCCGCGACCTTGCGCAGCCATTCCGGCCGTGCGGCATTGAGCCCGCCTTCACCCTGCACCGTTTCCAGCAGGATTGCGGCCGGAGCATCGAGCCCGGACGACGCGTCTTCGAGCATCCGTTCGAGCAATGCGGCGCTGTCCAGACCTTCGAGATAGCCGTCATAGGGCAGGCGCGTGACCCCGGACAATGCGATGTGTGCCCCGCCGCGATGATAGCCGTTCCCGGTGGCGGCGAGGGCTCCAAGGGTGACGCCGTGAAAGCCATTGGTAAAGGCGATGACGTTGCTTCGACCAGTCGCCTTGCGCGCGATCTTGAGCGCCGCCTCGACAGCATTGGCGCCGGTCGGGCCGGGGAACATCACCTTGTAGTCGAGCCCGCGCGGGCCGAGGATATACTGCTCGAATACATCAAGAAACGCACCCTTTGCTCTGGTGTGCATGTCGAGCCCGTGGGCGATGCCGTCCGAGGCGATGTGGTCGATCAGAGCGGCCTTCATGTCGGGATCGTTATGACCGTAGTTCAGGGACGCACAACCCGCGAGAAAGTCGATGCGGCGGGTCCCGTCCACATCGAAAATCTCGGCGCCGCGGGCCGATGCGAAGACCGCACTGAAAGCGCGGCAATAGCTGCGTACCTCCGATTCGCGCCGCTCGAATACCGTTTCCGTGTCAGCTTGTTCGGACATCATGGTGTTTCCTCCTGGATAGCGCCTGACGATGTGGCGTCGACTGCCGAGTAAGCCCTGCAGTCGATCGCACCGCACGAAGCGCCGCAATGCGGGTTGACTCGAAAGGAGTCCGACCGGTTTCGATCAGGCCTCGGCCAGGGTCTTCGGTGCCGGATAGGCGCCATCGGCATCGTGGTCTTCACGCCCCGTCACCGGCGGATTGAAGACGCATATCGCCCGGAACAGCGTCTTCGGGCGCAGGGTATGGCGATCATGCTTGTCGAGGAGATACATGTCGCCGGGACGGATCATGTGAACTTCTCCGGTATCCCGGTTCGTGACTTCGCATTCTCCCTCGACACACAAGACCGCCTCATAATGGTTCTTGTACCAGAGATCGGTTACCGTTCCCGGGTAGACTGTCGTCTCATGCAGCCAAAAACCGACATTGTCGTCTTCGAGGATGAGCCGTTTGCTCCGTCAGGTGCCGAGAGCACCCTTGACGTCGCGCTCCGTGTCCGTGATTTCATTCAGTGAGCGGATGATCATTTCCGTTGTCCTTGGTTCTCGATTGCGAAAAATAGGGATCAGGCAGCGGCCTTGATGTTGACGAGGAAGGTTGAATAGCCACCGACGGT
>PXAW01000317.1 GCA_003567055.1 Hyphomicrobiales bacterium | reverse complement strand
ACGGCTTGACCTTTCTCAAGGCGCAACGCGCCTGTGTGAGGCAGGCTGTGTGCAATCAAAAGCTTGTCACGCACATGCAAACGGGGAGATCGTCATGGCTGCATCCGAGGAATTCGTGATCTGGTTCGGGGGCCTGCGGCGCAAGGATGGCGAGAAGGTCGGGGGCAAGAATTCCTCTCTCGGCGAGATGGTCCAGACCCTGAAGGGCCATGGCATCAACGTCCCGGACGGTTTCGCCACCACATCCGACGCCTATTGGCGCTTCGTCGATGCCAATGATTTGCGCGATTTCATCGCCGATCACATCGGCGCCTGGGAGAACGGCGATGCCAGCCTGGCGGAGACCGGCAAGGCCATCCGCGAGGCCTTCGTGAAGTCGACCTGGCCGAAGGATCTCGCCGAGACGATCCTCGCCTCCTATCGTGAGCTATCCGGAAAATATGATATGGACGAGGCGGATGTCGCCGTTCGTTCAAGTGCGACCGCAGAAGACCTTCCCGATGCGAGCTTTGCTGGTCAGCAGGAGAGCTTCCTCAATATTACCGGCGAGAAGGCCCTGCTCGATGCCTGCCGGCGCTGCTACGCCTCGCTCTTCACCGACCGCGCCATCAGCTATCGCAAGGCCAAGGGTTTCGACCATTTCAAGGTCGCGCTTTCGGTGGGCGTGCAGAAGATGGTGCGCGCCGATATCGGCGCATCCGGCGTGATGTTCTCCATCGATACCGAGACCGGCTTCGACCGCGCCGTGCTGATCAACGCCGCCTGGGGCCTTGGCGAGAACGTGGTGCAGGGCGCTGTCGACCCGGATGAATATACCGTATTCAAGCCGTTGCTCGACAACGAGAATCTGATGCCGATCCTCGAAAAGAAACGCGGCTCCAAGAAGATCAAGATGATCTACGCCAAATCCGGCGACAAGCCGGTACGCAACGTCAACACCTCGCAGAAGGAGCGCGACGCGCAGGTGCTGAGCGACGAGGAGATCGTCCAGCTCGCCCGCTGGGCACGCGATATCGAGCGCCATTATGAATGCCCGATGGATATCGAATGGGCCAGGGATGGCGAGAATGGCGGGCTGTTCATCGTCCAGGCGCGCCCGGAAACCGTGCAATCGCGGCTCGATGCCGGCGAACTGAAGCATTACACGGTGACGAAGAAGGGCAAGACCCTCGTCTCCGGCCTCGCCATCGGCGACAGCGTCGTCACCGGCGAAGTCAGCGTGATCAAGAGCGTCAAGGATATCGACAAGTTCATCGACGGCTCGATCCTCGTCACCGACACCACCGATCCCGACTGGGTGCCGATCATGAAGCGCGCCGCCGCGATCGTCACCGATTACGGCGGGCGCACCTCGCATGCCGCCATCGTCAGCCGCGAGCTCGGTCTCCCGGCCCTCGTGGGTACCGGTGATGCGACGCAGGTTCTCCACGACGAGCAGGAGGTCACCGTCTCCTGTGCCGAGGGCGATGAGGGCTTCGTCTATGAGGGGATCGGCGAATACGAGGTCGAGACGCTCTCCCTCGACGACATTCCGGAAACGCGCACGAAGATCATGCTCAATGTCGGCAACCCCGCCGCCGCCTTCCGCTGGTGGCGCCTGCCGGCGGAGGGCGTCGGCCTCGCGCGCATGGAATTCGTCATCAACAACTGGATCAAGGTCCACCCGGTCGCCCTCACCCGTTTCGACAAGCTCGAGGATGACGAAGCGCGCAAGACCATCGAGGAGCTGACGCGCGGCTACGAGGACAAGGGTGACTATTTCGTCGACCGGCTGGCCCAGGGGCTCGCGAAGATCGCGGCGACCTATTATCCCAAGCCGACCATCGTGCGCATGAGCGACTTCAAGACCAACGAATATGCCGGCCTGATCGGCGGCGCCCAGTTCGAGCCGAAAGAAGAGAATCCGATGCTCGGCTTTCGGGGCGCCTCGCGCTATTATTCCGATCGCTACCGCGACGGTTTCGCGCTCGAATGCCGCGCCATCCGCAAGCTGCGCGAGGAAATCGGCCTCGACAATGTCGTCGTGATGATCCCCTTCTGCCGCTCCCTCGACGAGGCCGACAAGGTGCTCGAAGTGATGGCGGAGAACGGATTATTGCGCGGCGAGAAGGGCTTGCAGGTCTATGTGATGTGCGAAATCCCCTCCAACGTCATCCTCGCCGAGGAATTCGCCAAGCGCTTCGACGGCTTCTCCATCGGCTCCAACGATCTCACCCAGCTGACGCTCGGCGTCGATCGCGATGCGGGCAGCCTGTCGCAATTGTTCGACGAGCAGGATGCGGCGGTGAAATGGATGATCGGCCATGTGATCGAGGCGGCCAACAAGGCCGGGGTCAAGATCGGCCTGTGCGGCCAGGCGCCGAGCGACCACCCGGAATTCGCCGCCTTCCTCGTCGAGAAAGGCATCGATACGATTTCCGTGACGCCCGACAGCTTCCTGCAGGTGAAAGAGGTGGTGAAACGCTGCGAGGATGCCGGCTGAGCCTCGCGCGCTGCCGTTTGCGCGTCTAAACTCTCCGGAGAATCGAAAAGGCGGCAAAAGCCCGCCCTCCGGGGAGGATTACCGATGGTTACGCTCACCTTTCACGGCGCCGCGCATGCGGTGACCGGCTCGTGCTTTCTGCTCCAGAGCGACGCGGCGAAGGTCCTGATCGATTGCGGGCTGGTGCAGGGCGCCAAATCCGAGCGCGAGCTCAACTACCGCCCCTTCCCCTTCGATCCCGCCGCGCTCGATGCGCTGGTGCTGACCCATGCCCATATCGACCATTCCGGCCTCGTGCCCAAACTCACCGGCGCCGGGTTCTCCGGCCCGATCTTCGCCACGATGCCGACAGCGGATCTGTGCCGCTTCATGCTTCCCGATTCCGGCCATATCCAGGAGATGGAGGTCGTCCAGCTCAACCGCCGCAACGCCCGGCGCGGACGCAAGCAGGTCACGCCGATCTATACGGCGGCGGATGCGACGCAGGCGCTGACGCAGTTCTCGCCGGTTGCCTATGAAAGCTGGCAGAGCATTGCACCGGGCATCCGGATCCGCTTCTGGAATGCCGGCCACCTGCTCGGCTCGGCCTCGGTTGAGTTTGAAATCGCTTCAGGAAATGGCGACAAACCCCTGCGATTGCTGGCCTCCGGTGACATCGGACCAGAGTTCAAGCTGCTCCACCCCGATCCGGAAGCGCCCAGCGGTTTCGATTACGTCATCTGCGAGAGCACCTATGGCGATCGCGACCGCAGCGATGCCAGTGAGGCACATCGGCGTGAATTGCTGCGCGAGGAAGTGGTCCGCGCGATGGAGGCCGGCGGGGCGATGATCATCCCCTCCTTCGCCGTCGAGCGCACGCAGGAACTCCTCGTCGACCTCGCCCATCTGATTGACAGCCGCGCCATCCCGCGCACGCCGATCTTCATCGATTCCCCGCTCGCCACCCGCGCCAGCGAGACCTTCGCCGAGCATGCCCATGAGCTCGAACACGGCGAGGCCCTGCGTGAGGCGATGCGCGCGCCCTATGTGCGCTTCACCGAGAGCGTCGAGGCCTCCAAATCGCTCGATCGGCTCGGCGGCTTCCATATCATCATCTCGGCCAGCGGCATGGCCGATGCGGGCCGTGTGCGTCATCACCTCAAGCACTGGCTGTGGAAGAGCCAGGCGACCGTGCTGTTCGTCGGATTCCAGGCCCAGGGCACGCTCGGGCGGATCCTGCAGGAAGGCGCGGATCGGGTGCGGATCATGGGCGACGAGATCCGGGTGCGCGCCCGCATCCGCACGCTCGACCTCTATTCCGGCCATGCCGACGGTGCGGGCCTGCGCGACTGGATCGCCGATCGAATGCCGATCAAGGGCGGTATCTTCCTCACCCATGGCGAGGAATCGGCCCTGAACGGGCTGGCCGATCGCATTGCCGATATCGTGCCGCGCGATCGCATCCACCTCCCCCGGCTCGACGATTGCTTCACACTCGCGCCCGATGGCGCCGTCCTGCACGAGGCCGAGCGTCACCCCCGTGTGCCGCACGAGGCCGTGGCGCATCAGGACTGGAGCAACGAGATGTCGCGCCTCATCCTCGATCTGAACGAGGCCATCGAGGCCGAGGCCGATGCCCGCGGCAAGCGCGCCCTGATCCGCAAACTGCGCCGGGCGCTGGAAGAGGCGTGAGGCGTGAGGCGCGATGTCCGGCGCAGCAGCCGCCGCAGGCCTCATTCCGGGTTTCCGGCATTGCGCCGACGGGCGATGCTTTGAAGCTTCTGCTGATAGGCCGCGATGCCATGATCGGCAAAAAGCGCCGAAAGGTGCCCGGGCGCAAGCTGCATGAACGTGCCAATGAGCTTTCCCCAGACGAAGTATTTGAAACGATACCAGCCCGCTGCAGCGCCGATCTTCAACCACGGCTCCCCCTCATGATCGGCGAGAAAGCGGAGATCACCGGCGTGCTGGAAGCCCACGAAACCCTTCTCGGCACGCCGCTTGAGCCAACCGATGAGCGGCCATTCGGGTAGAAGACCGATCAGCCATTCCGAGACTGCCCCTCCCGGAACCGTGGGGATGCAGTCGGCACCATTGACCACACGATAGACCGGCGTCTTCAGCCCGTCCGACCATTCCGGCGCGCCGACGCGCGGGCTGCCGAAGGTGTAACAGGCGGCGATGAGGTGGGTTTTCTCGAGATTGCATGTGGCGCTGAGCGCCAGCGCGCCACCCAATGAGTGACCCGTCACGAAGAGTTGGCAATGCGGATCGCGCTCGCGCAGCTTTTCCACAGCGGCTTCGATCTGCCCGCGCACGCTCTCATAGGCAAGCGAGAACCCGCGATGCATCTTGCCGCTCGGCGTCTCGTAGAAGCGCGCATTCAGATTGGTGACGATATCCTTGCGGTCCATCTCGGTCCCGCGAAAAACCAGCACGCAGTAAGCGTCGGTCCGATGGGCGAGATAGCCGCGCGTCCCGGTTTCCGGGCTGTCGAAAACGGCAGTGAGAGCCAGATCCGCCTGCGCCAGCGCCGCAACAAGTTCCTCGTAAGACTCGTCGTCGCGCTCGAAGGGCAGATAAGCGAGGCCCGACAGGACCGACATCACCCAGGCCATGCGATCCGAGTAGGCGGCACGCAAAAGAGGAAGCTCGAGCAGCGACCCCGCCACTGCAAAGGGCAGCTGCGCGCCTTCTCTGTGGGTATCGGGAGCGACGAGGAAGAGCTTCCCGTCCGGCGAATCGATCGTGACGCTGCCGTCCAGCCGCGCGCGGGCGATATATTCGGCCAGGCCGATATCGTCGTTCAATGATGGATCGTTTCGCCCTTGGGGCACATCAACCCCTCCTGCCAGCCAAGCTTGCTGCATATAATCATGGATGGCTTTTCGACACAAGAAAACATCCTGGATCGCTTTCTGAGCGGCTTATGCCGATCCGCCCTCGTGAGCGCGCAGCAGCAGATTGCCATCGCCGTTGCGGGCGACGCAGCAGCTGGCATGCATGGCAAAACAGGTTGTATACAAGGGAAGCGAAAATGGCCGACCAATTCATCGACGATCAGCGGCCCGGGCGACACCCCGCCGCCCGGCGCGATCCGGCCCGCTGGAGAATTTGCGCAGGCGCAAGCTCCCCGCAAGCCCGCCCGCAAGCCCTGAGCGAAAGCGCGGATGCGCACAGCCGATATCAGCCGGCAGGACGTCAGTCCTATAGGAATTCTGTCAACAGCCTGGTCCTGGCGGCGATCACCTCAGGCGATCAAGCAAGAGGCGCGGCGCCGTTGCACCCGCCCCTGCGATAAGCTCAGCTTATCGGGTTTGCGCGACAATCGTCACGCGGGCAGCGTGACGGCTTCGTCTTCGAGGCCGGCATGGAAGGCGGGTTTGGCGATCCGCCAGGGGCGGGCTTCCTCGGCGAGGATTGCCTCCGAGGGGCGCAGACGTCGCAGGGCGCCGTCGCCGGTCACCTCGTTGATCTCGAAAAAGCCGAGAACCTGCAACCGCGCCGCCATGCGCTTCGTCGCGCGGTCGGTTGCGCTGACGGGGATCGAGCCGGCACTGTAGACGGCATCCATCAGGCTCTTCTGATCGCGAAAGGCACTCGCCCCACTTCTCCCGCCGGGAAAGCGCACGATCGTCGCGCTTCGCGGTTCGAACAGGGAAGGCTTGCCGGTCGACGATGCGATGCTGCTGGAAGCGGGGCCTGCGAAGGGCGCGCGGGTGATGTCCCGGTCGCCGGAATCTTGCGAGTCACTCATGCTGACGCTACTCACTACTGGTTACTGCTACGCGAATCGGTGTTCAGTCTGGGTGCGTTGCGTTAAGAGCAGGTGAACCGCCCTCCCCTCGCGAACCGGAGCCGCCCTTGCAGCCTTCACGAGACATTGCTCGCCTGATCGAGATCATGGCCGCCCTGCGCGATCCCGAGACCGGCTGCGCCTGGGATATCCGTCAGGATTTCGCCAGCATCGCCCCCTACACGATCGAGGAAGCGCACGAGGTTGCGGATGCGATCGCGCGCGGGGATCTGGAAGATCTGCGCGAAGAACTCGGCGATCTGCTGCTGCAGGTCGTGTTTCATGCACGCATGGCCGAGGAGCAGGAGATCTTCGATTTCGGCGGCGTGGTCGAGGCGATCACCGAAAAGCTGATCCGCCGCCATCCCCATGTCTTCGGCGATGTCGACAGCCGCGATCCGGAAGCGATCAAGCGGATCTGGGAGACGATCAAGCAGGGCGAGAAGGCCGGGCGCCGGGCGCGTCGCGGTGATGACGCGCCGGGGCTGCTCGACGATGTTCCCGGCAGCCTGCCCGCGCTGATGCATGCCGACAAGCTGACGCGGCGCGCGGCGAAGGTGGGCTTCGACTGGCCCGATCCCGCTCAGGTCATGGCCAAGGTCGAGGAGGAGCGCGCGGAAGTCGCGCAGGCGATGGCGTCCGGCGACAATGCCGCGATTACGGAAGAGATCGGCGATCTGCTCTTCGCCGTCGCCAATCTCGCGCGCCACCACGGCATCGACCCGGAAGCGGCGTTGCGCGCCACGAACGCGAAATTCATGCGCCGTTTCCGCGCGATCGAGGCGACGCTGAGCGAAGCCGGGCGCAGCCTCGAATCGGCTGATCTCGCGGAAATGGAAGCGGCCTGGCAGGCGGCCAAACGGGGCGAGAAAGCGTAGAACGCGCCGGCCTGCCTCAGCCCTTGCTGCGCCGCGCCTTCGGGAAACGCTGCAACAGCCGCGGCTCCTTCTCCGGCGCGACGCGCACGCGCATGGCGATGGCCTCGTCGCGATCATCGCGCCCCATCACCTCGGCATTCTCGTAGAGCCAGTTCAAACTCTGACCATCGGCGGGATCGAGCAGCACGTGATATTGCGGGCGACCGCGCGCGATACGATCCTCGATGGTCTGGAGCAGCGCGTCGATCCCCTCCCCCGTCAGGGCCGAGACGAGCGCCGGGCGCGCCTCCTCGGGCAGCCGCGCGGCGCGGGTCGCGAGGCGTTCGCGGTCGGGCGCGTCGAGCAGGTCGGCCTTGTTCCAGACCTCGATGATGCGCGCCGTATCCGACGGGTCCACGTCGAGATCACGCAGGACGGACTCGACATCCGCCGCCTGCGCCTCCGTCTCGCCGTGGGAAACGTCGCGCACATGCAAGAGGATATCCGCCTCGATCACGTCTTCCAGCGTCGCGCGGAAGGCGGCAACCAGCATGGTGGGCAGATCGGAAATGAAGCCGACCGTGTCGGAGAGGATCGCCTTCTCGCCATGGGGCAGAGCCACGGCGCGGGATGTCGGGTCGAGGGTCGCGAAGAGCATGTCCTGCGCCATCACCTCGGCGCGGGTCATGCGGTTGAACAGGGTGGATTTGCCGGCATTGGTATAGCCGACGAAGGCGACAATCGGATAGGGAACGCGCCGTCGGCTGGCCCGATGCAGGCCACGCGTGCGGGTGACGCCTTCGAGATCTTTCTCGATCCGGGTCATGCGCTCCTGGATCTGGCGCCGGTCGGCCTCGATCTGCGTCTCGCCCGGGCCACCGAGGAAGCCGTAACCGCCGCGCTGGCGCTCGAGATGGGTCCATGAGCGCACGAGCCGGCTCTTCTGATAAGCCAGATGGGCGAGTTCGACCTGCAGAGTGCCCTCGCGGGTGCGCGCCCGGCGACCGAAGATTTCGAGGATCAGGCCGGTGCGGTCGATCACCTTGGCGCCGAAAGTCCGCTCCAGATTGCGCTGCTGCACGGGCGAGAGCGCGCAATCCATCACGACCAGCGTGATCTCCTTCGCCGCGACGAGGAGCTTCATCTCTTCAACCTTGCCCTTGCCCAGATAAGTGGACGGGCGTGGTGCGGGGAAAGTGGTCAGAAGAACCTCGACCACGTCGAGATCAATGGCTGCGGCGAGGCCGCAAGCTTCCTCGAGCCGCGCCTCGAAGGGGCGCAGATTCTCCTGCGCGCCGGCGGAGACGCCATCGGGCAGGGCGCGTTGCTTGCGGGAGATATAAGGACCGAGGACCAGCGTGCGGGTTCCCGCCGATACATCCGTATCGGGTTCCGGCGTGAACCCCTCTCCGATCGGCGAATCAGGCGTGGACACGAATCACGCCCTGTCGCCACCCTCGTCGGCCGGCTCGAACAGCTGCACGGGCTGGCCCGGCATGATGGTCGAAATCGCGTGTTTGTAGACGAGCTGGGAGTGGCCGTCCCGCCTCAGCAAAACACAGAAATTGTCGAACCAGGTCACGACGCCTTGCAGCTTCACGCCGTTCACGAGGAAAATCGTCAGTGGAACCTTGTTCTTGCGGACATGATTGAGAAACGTGTCCTGCAGATTTTGCGCGCGCTCGCCCGCCATGAGTTTGCCTCGCCATCCTGTCGCCGCCGGTCCTTGGTCGCCAGGATCCCAGTTATCGATCGACCATCCGCGCATGGCCCTGAACCGGCATCGCCATTACATGGCGCAACTGCCCATTAAGCAAGTGCATATTGAGGGATAATCGCATTTTTCACATGCAATCGCGCTTATTTCCTCACCGCCCTGCTCACGCATTCACACCGAGAGATTTCAACTTTCGGTGGAGAGCCGAGCGTTCCATGCCGATAAACTCGGCCGTGCGCGAAATATTGCCGGAGAATCGCGCGATCTGAGCCATCAGATACTCCCGTTCGAAGATTTCGCGCGCATCGCGCAACGGCAGGCTCATCAGGCGCTCGCCGCCCGCGCCGGAGGGCGTGGTGGGCACCATGGCGCCGATTTCGGAGGGCAGCATATCCGCCGTGATCTCCTCCTCGGCCTCGCCGCTGGCGAGAATCATCAGCCGCTCGACATTGTTGCGCAACTGTCGAATGTTCCCCGGCCAGTCATGCGATTGCAGCACCGCCATCGCATCATCACCGATGCGCCGTTTGGGAAGGCCGGTCGCCGCTGATATCTGATCCATGAAGAAGCTGATCAGCTCCGGCACGTCCTCGCGGCGCTCGGAGAGCGAGGGCACGCGAATCGGCACGACGCTGAGCCGGTGAAACAGATCCTGCCGCAAACGGTTCGCCGCAATCTCGGCCTGGAGGTCGCGGCTGGACGACGAGACGATGCGTACATCGACATGCACGCGGGTGCCGCCGCCGACACGCTGGAAATTCTGCTCGACCAGCACGCGCATGACACGATCCTGCGTCTCGCGCGGCATATCGGCGATCTCGTCCAGATAGAGTGTGCCGCCATGCGCTTCTTCGAGCGCGCCGACGCGCCGCTCGCGCCCCTCCCCGGCTTCGACGCCGAACAGCTCCATCTCCATGCTCTCCGGGGTGATGGTCGCCGCATTGATCACCACGAACGGACCGTTGGAGCGCGTCGACATGCTGTGAATCGTGCGCGCGACGAGTTCCTTCCCCGAACCGGGCGCGCCGGTGACGAGCACGCGCGCATTGGTCGGCGCCACGCGCTCCACGGTCTGGCGCAGTTGCCCGACGATGGGCGAGCGGCCGGCGATGCGGCTCGCCTGGATCGAGCGGGCGCGCAGGTCCCGCACCTCCCGCTTCAGCCGCGACGCCTCGAGCGCGCGATCGGCGACGAGGAGCAGGCGGTCGGCCTTGAAGGGCTTTTCGATGAAGTCGTAGGCGCCGAGCTTGATCGCCGAAACGGCAGTCTCGATATTGCCGTGGCCGGAAATCATCACCACCGGCAGGTCGGCATGCTGCTTCTTGACCAGTTCCAGCACCTGAAGCCCGTCGAGCCGGCTGCCCTGGAGCCAGATGTCGAGAAAGACCAGATGCGGTCGGCGCGATTCGATGGCCGCGAGAGCATCGTCGGATGATCCGGCCGTCCGGGTGCGGTGGCCCTCATCCTCGAGGATACCGGCAACCAGTTCGCGAATATCGGTTTCGTCATCGACGATCAGAATATCGGCGCTCATTTCACTTCCACACTCATGCGATCCCCCTCATGGGGATCCGCGTCAACATTGTCGGGAGGATCGAGCGGGAACCACAGACGCACCCGCGCCCCGCGACCGGCGGGATTGTCGAGCAGTTCGACCCCGCCCCCGTGTTCCTCGAAGATCTTCGCGACGATCGGCAGACCGAGGCCGGTCCCACCGTCGCGGGTCGTCATATAGGGCTCCAGCAGCCGCGCGCGGTTTTCCGTCGGGAAGCCCTTGCCGTTGTCATCAATCTCGATGACCGCATGATGGCCGTCATCGACGAACAGCCGCGCGGTGATGCTGCCCACGAAATCGTCGTCCTGCTGCCCGAGCCCGGCGATGCCTTCGCTGGCATTCTTGATGATGTTGGTCAGGGCCTGCGCGATCAGGCGGCGGTCGAAGCGCGCGAGCACCTGGCCCGGCGGGACCTCGTCGTTAATTGTGATGTTGGGATAGCCGATGCGCATCATGAAGACGGTCTGGGGCAGGGTATCGGCGAGATCGTCGCGGCCCATGGCGGGTTTCGGCATGCGCGCGAAGGAGGAGAACTCGTCGACCATGCGCTTGATATCCTCGACCTGGCGCACGATCGTGTCGGTGCACTGGTCGAAAACGGCACGATCCTCCGTGATCACCTTCCCGTATTTGCGCCGGATGCGCTCCGCCGAAAGCTGGATCGGCGTCAGCGGGTTCTTGATCTCATGAGCGATGCGCCGCGCCACATCGGCCCAGGCGGAGGTGCGCTGCGCGGTGACGAGATCGGTGATGTCGTCGAGAGTAATCACCACGCCGTCATCGCCGCCATGCGCCTGCTCGCGGGTGAGGCGCACGTTGAGCATGCGCTCGCGCCCGTCGCGATTGAGGCTGATCTGCTGGTTGAGCGCGCGCTGACGCGATTGCGCCGCCTCGTCGAGCAGCGCAGCGAGCTCGGGCAGATGGCTGCGGGCTTCCTGATTCAGAAGATCATTGGCATAGACGCCGAAAAGCTTCTCCGCCGTCGGATTGACGATGGTGATCCGCCCCTTGGCATCGACACCGATCACACCGGCGGAGACCCCCGACAGCACTGCCTCCGTGAAGCGCCGGCGCCGGTCGATCAGGTTGCTTGCCGCGGTCAGACTGTCGTGCTGGCTGCGCAGCTCCGAAGTCATCTTGTTGAAGGTGCTGCTGAGCGCGGCGAGGTCGCCCTCCTTCTTGCGGATCGGGACCTGCACGTAGAAATTCCCGGTCGCGACCTGCTGGGTCGCGTTGATCAGGCGCCTGATCGGACCGACGAAGGCATTCGCATAGGTCAGACCGAACCAGACCGATGCGAGCAGGATGATCACCGCGACGATGCCGAACATCGCCGCGAACGCCACCTGCATCGCGACACTGAGGCGCTCGAGCGCTTGATAATAGGAGATTCCCGCCTCGGCCTCTTCGGGATAATCCAGCGCCCGCCGATCGACGAGGCGGGTGACGACGAGTATGCGATCGTTATGCGCCGAGAGCCGCAGCACCGCATGCAGCAGCTCCCCCTCCGCCGGAACGAGGCACAGGGCGTCCTGCGTATCCGCCTCGGCGAGTTCGGCCTGATCGGGAATCCGGGCGCCCGGTATCTGCAGGTTCTGGATGCGCTCGACCACCTCGCCGTTCGGCTCGACGATGGCGAGCACCGGGAAACCGAGAAACACCGAGCGTGCCTGCATGAATTCGCGGAAGACGCGCGGATCGGCATCGTAGAGCATGCGCGCCCGGTCGAGATCGGCTGCCATCAGTGTCGTTTCACGTGCCAGCGAGCGGCATT
>PXAW01000613.1 GCA_003567055.1 Hyphomicrobiales bacterium | reverse complement strand
CTCGATCCGCGCGGGGAGCCGCTGGCGGTGGACGGGATCGTCGGGCCGCTGACGCGGTTCGCGCTCGATCTGGCTTTGGGGCGGCGCGATGGCGCGGCCCTCGAAGAGGCGGGGCCGGGCAGCCGTTTCGGGCTCGCCGCGCTCGACATCGCCCGGGCGGAGATGGCGCGCGGCGCGGGCGAGACCGGTGGCAACAATCGCGGGCCGGATGTGCAGCTCTATCTCGACGGGCGCGTCGGCGAGGGGGCGAACTGGTGCGCTGGCTTCGTCAGCTGGTGCTACCGCGAGGGCGCGGCGCGGATCGGGCAGGAGATGCCGTTTCGCTATTCGCTGGGCGCGCGTGACATCCGCAACCAGTTCCGGCGCAAGGGCTGGGACTTCGAGGCCGGGCCGGATGATCCGCCACGTCCGGGCGACATCATCGTCTGGTGGCGCGGGGCGATCAACGGCTGGCAGGGCCATATCGGGCTGGTCGAGCGCCATGCGGACGGGATCGTGACCACGATCGAGGGCAATCGCGGGCCTTATCCCTCGCGGGTGCAGCGCTACAGCTACGTGCTGGGGCGGATCCAGCGGCTGCTCGGCTTCGGGCGCGTGCTCGCCTGAAATCAGCCGCCGGCGTCACGCCGCGCACGGATCTGCGTCGAGGAGATCGGAAGGCGCGGGCCGTGCAGGAAAGCCCAGGCGGGGGGCGGTGTCGCGGGAAGTCGCGGCGCTGCCTCCTCGGGCAGGCGGTAGCGGGCGAGCGCCTGTCCGGCAATGGAGGCGGTGGCGGCGCGGGAATGGCCGGGGCGGTCGATCACGCAGATCGGCATGGCGCGCGCGATGTCGCGCCAGTCGCGCCAGCGGTGGAAATGGGTCAGCCCGTCCGCGCCCATGATCCAGACGAAGGCGAGATCAGGCCGGCGTTGCTTCAGATAATGCAGGGTGTCGATGGTATAGCGCAGTCCAGCCTGCGCCTCGACATCGCTCACGGCGATGCGCGGATGGGCGGCGCAGGCGTGCGCGGCTTGCATGCGCTCGCGAAGCGGTGCGATTGCGCGCCCGGCTTTCAGCGGATTGCCGGGCGTGACCAGCCACCAGACCGCGTCGAGCTGAAGCCGCCTGAGCGCCATCAGCGTCACATGGCGATGGCCCTCATGCGGCGGGTCGAAGCTGCCGCCGAACAGGCCGATACGCTGGCCATCGCCGGCAGGCGGCAGCAGCGGGGGCAGCGTGCGCAAGCGCGAAACCGGCATCGCTCAACCCCGCCGCAACCGCAAAACGCGGATCACGCGCCCTGCTTCACCGCGATGCCCTTTTCGGTGAAGAATTGCTGCAATTCACCGGCCTGGAACATCTCGCGGGCGATATCGCAACCACCGACGAACTCGCCCTTGACGTAGAGCTGCGGAATCGTCGGCCAGTTGGAATATTCCTTGATGCCGCTGCGAATGCCCTCATCCTCGAGGACGTTGATGCCTTTGTAGTCGACGCCGAGATAGTTCAGGATCTGGACGACCTGGCCGGAGAAGCCGCACATCGGGAAATCCGGCGTGCCCTTCATGAACAGAACCACGTCGTTGGTCTTGACTTCACTGTCGATGGTCTGGTGCGCGCTCATGGGAAACTCCTGTGCTCCGGCGCTCAAGACGCCGAACCCGGGGTGGATGGATGCTCAATCGGCGGGAATGGTGGTCAGCGCCAGGGCATGCAGGACACCGCCCATGCGTCCCTGCAGGGCCTGATAGACCATCTGGTGCTGCTGCACCCGGCTCTTGCCCTTGAATGCGGCCGAGGTGACCGTCGCGGCATAGTGGTCGCCGTCTCCGGCCAGATCGCGGATCTCGACCTTGGCATCCGGTATGGCTTCCTTGATCATCGTTTCGATGTCGCGGGCTTCCATGGGCATGGGCGATACTCTCCTCAGGCCGGTTCGGCTGCCATGTAATCAGGCAGCCAGCTCTCATGCGCCTGCTTCAGCGCTGTCACAGATATGGCCTGACCGTCCGGCAGAATCAACGCATCACCGCCGGTTCGACCGAGTTTCGTGACGAAAATTCCTGCGCTCTGCGCATCCGCCATCAGACGTTCTGCCTGATCTTCGGGCAGCGCAAGCAGGTAGCGGCCCTGATCCTCACCGAACAGCACGGCATGCGAGGGGCCGTCCGGCAGGGTGTCGATGCTCGCCCCCATATTGCCGGCCATGGCCATTTCGGCGAGCGCCACGGCGAGCCCGCCATCGGAGAGGTCGTGGACCGAATCGAGCCGCCCGGCGGCGATGGCGGCGCGCACGAAACCGCCATGGGCGCGCTCGCGCTCCAGATCGACGGGCGGCGGTGCGCCTTCTTCGCGCCCGCAGATCTCCGCGAGATAGGCCGAGGCGCCGAGCCAGCCGGCGGTCTCGCCGATCAGGAGGATGACGTCGTCATCGCGGCGAAAGCCGATCGTGGCGTGGCGGGTGCAATCATCGAGAAGACCCCCCCCGCCGATGGTGGGCCTTCTGGAGGCGGTAGAAGTGATATGGGTCGATCCCCGCGCGTGCGGGGGAGCCACGGGACTGACCCCCAGGAAAGTTTCCTGAGGCTCACCCTTCACGGAAGCCACTACAGCGCATTCTGAGGGGAGCAGATGCACGGAATGGCGACTGGTGGGCGTGTCGGGGGCGTTGAACAGCGCTTATCGCGTTTGTGCCCAGCTCACCAGATCGGTCTGAACTCCATGCCGCTGCCGGCCTGCCCTACCTGG
>PXAW01000311.1 GCA_003567055.1 Hyphomicrobiales bacterium | reverse complement strand
CGATCGCCCCGCCATAGACCTGCGGCGCGCGTGCCACATGGGGGGCGAGGAGCCATGTCGCGAGCGCCCCCGCAGCGCCGGCGATGACGAGCGTCACCACGAGCGAGACACGCCCCTTGCCGTCTTCGCGCGCCTCCGGCGGCAAGGGCGGCACCATCTGCGGGCGCACGATGCCGATGCAGAAGACATAGACCGCGAACAAGCCCGCCAGCATCAGCGCGGGCAGGAGCGCACCGGCATACATGTCTCCCACCGAGCGCTGCAACTGGTCGGCGAGCACGATCAGCACCAGCGAGGGCGGCATGATCTGGGCGAGCGTCCCCGAGGCGGCGATCACCCCGGTGGCAAGGCGGGGATCGTAACGGTAGCGCAGCATCACCGGCAGCGAGATCAACCCCATCGCGATCACGGCGGCGGCGATCACCCCGGTGGCGGCGGCGAGCAGGGCGCCGACGAAGATCACCGCATAGGCGAGCCCCCCGCGCAGCGGCCCGAACAGCCGCCCGATCGTATCAAGCAGATCCTCCGCCATGCGCGAGCGCTCCAGCACCAGCCCCATGAAGGCGAAGAACGGGATGGCGAGAAGCGTTTCATTGGCCAGAACCGAGAAAAGCCGCTCGGGCAGCGCTTGCAGAAAGGCGGGCGTGAACAGCCCGAGCCAGATCCCGAGCATCGCATAGGCGAGGCCGAGCGCGGCGAGGGAAAAGGCGATCGGGTAGCCCAGAATCATGATCAGGATCAGCGATCCGAACATGATCGGCGCCAGATTCGCGATGATGAAGGCTGTCATGACCGGCGTCGTCTCGCCCCTTGCGCCCGCGCCGCGCGCCGCACCGGGCGTGCAAGCGCGAGCGCGCGCTCAACGTGGCGGGGCGGGCGCGGCCCGTCAATCCCCGCGCCGGTCTTCAGGTGCCTCAATGCGCCTCAATGCGCCAGCAGAAGTGGTGCGCGTGCGTGTTCGAGCAGGGTGCGGGTGACGCCGCCGAGCACCCATTCGCGCAGTCGCGAATGGCCGTAGCCGCCGGCCACGATGAGATCGGCATCGCTGCTCTTGGCTTCCGCGAGGATGGCCTCGCCCGGATCGGCGGAGCGCAGCTCGTTCAGGGTCACCTTGACGCCGTGGCGATCGAGATGGCTGGCGATGCGCGTGTCGAGCGCGTCTTCAGCCGGGTGCTTCTCGGCAGTGACCACGACGACTTTCGCCGCCTTTTCGAGGAAGGGCATCGCCTCGGCTACCGCGCGCGCGGCCTCGCGGCTGCCGTTCCAACCGATCACGACGGTCTTGATCGGTCCCGGATCGCGCTCCGGCGCCGCCAGCAGGACAGAGCGTCCGCTGCCGAACAGAACCGCCTCGATCAGCCCGACCCAGCGCGGTGCGGCCTCGGTCGGGCGCAGGCCGATGAAGAGATCCGTGTGGCGGGCCGCCCGCGCGGCCTGGTATCCGGCCTGATCATCGACGGCATCGATGCGCTGCAGATCATGGGGAAAGCGCAACCCCTCCAGCCTCTTGCGGATCGCCTGTTCGGTGCGGTCGCCGTCAGTGATGGCGCGCTCGACCAGTTCGGCCATGGCAATGGCGCCGGTGCCGGCCGCATCCGCAGAAATCGAGAAGCCGGGATAAGCATTCACGAACAACGCGCCGATATGCGCCTTGTAGCGGTCGGCCAGCGTTTCGGCGAAACCGAGACGATGCGTATCGTCCGCGCTGCCGTCGAGGTGAACCATCAGATCCTTGAGCATCACGACATTATCCTTTCCTGGCTCGCGCCATCCTCTGCCAGGCGCAGCGCCGGCGCCTTGAGATTTCGCAATTGACCCTGGGCAAAGCAGAAAACCGCCGCCCCGTGAAGGGCGGCGGTCATTTGATGGTAACGGATTATGCCTGAGCGTATCAGCCCTGATATTCGGGCATGTTGCGCAGGGCGTCCTCGTTGACATCCACATAGAGGCGCAGGCTGTCATTGCCGTCATGCAGGATGGTCACCTCGTCGAGGCCGATCGCCACGGTATGGGCGCCCAGCCCGAGGAAACCGCCGACATCGATGACGACATATTCCAGCTCGTCATTGGCTCCGGCCATGACGTCCTGGACATTCCCGACATTGTCGTCATTCACGTCATAGACATTGGCGCTGAGCAACTGGTCGACCGAGAAGCTGGTCGCTTCGGCGCGGCTGTAACCCTCGCGCTGGAAGTCCGGAGCGGTGAACATCTCGCGGCCCTGACGCCATTGCTCTTGACCGGCATCCTGGGCGGCGCGCGAAGCGGGCATCGTCTCGTCGCGATCCCTGTCCCGCTCGGCCATCTGCTGCTCGGTCATGTCGGCATCGGCCGTGTCACGGTCCTCGCCCATCATGGAATCCGATCCGGCCATGCGGTTCTCGAAGGCTTCGCGGTCGAATTCGGGTGCTTCTTCGAGCATCTGCGCATCGACCTGGGCCAGGATCATCACGCTGTCGGGATCATCGGCATCACGTGCGAAGGTGAGCTGGTCGAGGCCGAGCGCCACTTCGCGTTCGCCGATGCCGAGGAAGCCGCCGATGCCGACGATGACACCGCGAATGGTGCCTTCATTGTCGATCAGGACATCACGGACATCGCCGATTTCTTCGAGATTCTGGCGCTCTTCGGCATCGACCATGTGTGCAGCACGCATATCGGTCGTACCGGCAGAGTCCTGCATCGTGCCGTTTGCACTGCGGGCAAAGACGCGCGCATCCATGATCTCGCTG
>PXAW01000453.1 GCA_003567055.1 Hyphomicrobiales bacterium | reverse complement strand
GCGCAGCTTCCGCTGCCAGAACTGCCAAGTCTCGCTCCGTTTCTCCTGTGCCTCGTGCACATGCAGGAAGTTTGCAAGCGCCACCGGTGGAACCGACTTGAATCCTTCGGCGCCACCGAAGAAGAAGAATTCCTTCTTCTTCGCGTCGCTGGGCTGGCCTGTGAACACGAAGTGCCCCCGGACGACCTTTTGAGCGCTGGTGTCGGCCGGACGGACGATCCAGCCGCGATCGGTCTTCTTGAGCCCGACCTGTCTCTCGACGTCGAATTCCGGGAAATGGTCGTACGCCTCAACGCAGGTCTTGGGGTAGGCAGTCTTCTTAAGAAGCGCGCGAAGATTGTCACCGTAACCGACGAGGGTGTGGACCGCGCCCTGATCCACGCGGGCAAAATCGCAAGGCTGTATCCTCCACTCGCCACTCGCTTCATTGAGGTGGAGCCACCCGGCTTTCGACTTCCCGACAAGCTTGTTGGTATATTCGGGCACCGCACCGGACAAATCGCGCAGACCGAGACGACGATCCTCGACCAGCTTGAAGCGGCTGAAGCTGGCGATCTCCACGACATTGCGGATCATGCCCCGGATCGCCGAGCCGGGGATCGCCGGGTTGCCATCGGGGCCGCGGAAGAAGCGTTTGATCTTATCGTCCTGGTCACGGCCCGCGACCAGCAACGGACTGTCCGCCACGATCTCGAAGCCGATCTCGCCCGACATCCCGTCCGCATAGGGGATGTCATGGGAGGGCACGCTATTCGGGGCCGGTTCTTCCCAGCCGTCAACCACCCGCTCGGAGAGGGGCACGAAGTTGTAGGGCGCGTTCACAGGACTGAAATCGTTCATGCGTCACGCCTCCCTTCCGCCTCGACGTCGATCTGCCAAAGGCACGCGGCAACCGGATGGGTCAGACCGTCGGACGTCGTGTGCCAGTAACGCGCATAGACAAGCTTTGCCACGGGCGCCTCGCCCATCAGCTCGATCGTCTCGCGCAGATGGCTCGGGGCCCCCTCGGTCTCCTCGAAACTGCTCACGAGAAACGCGTCTGCGCCCGCACTGCGAATCGACAGACTCCGCCTTGGCCCGGAGATCGTGACCAACTCGGCGCCAAGCAGGATATACTCCTCGAGCGGTGGCAGCACTTCTCCGGCGATAGGCCAGGTGGCGTGCGCGCAGGCAAGCCATCCATCCACCGCGCCGAGCGCCGCGATCGCCTCCTTGGCCTCCTCCTCGGTCTGCCGCTGCGTGCTGGTCTTGAGGCAAACCGGGGCAATCGCGGCCTCGGGCAGCGCCTCGCAGGTCATCGCGTGCAGATCATCCATGGTGACAGGCGAGCTCATGCGTCCTCCGCCTCGCTTGTCCGCGTGAAGGCGCCGTGGCCTTTCGCCCAGCCTGCGCCGAGCCCCAGCCACCCCAACTCGAGATCGGCCAGGCTGTCCTCGAAGGCTGCAAGAAGGTCGGGGTCCTCCGGCTCGCGCTGCAGCCCGATCCGAAGGACGAGGGGCCCCGCGCTGCTGGACAGCAGCTCCTCCGAGAACAGGATGCGGCGCCGCACCCCGCCGGTGAAGCGATCAAGGCTCGAATGCGGCATAACCGCGACCTCCGAGTTTCCGGGCAGGTCGAGGAAAGTGTCATGGAAGACGAGCCGGCCCGCGCCGCCCGAGGCCTCGCCTTCGGCGCCCGACTTGCGCGCGGCGCCAAACAACTCGACCGGATCGGCCCCAGATGCGCTCTCGGCGAACAAACCCTTCCGGCAGGCCAGGTGGAAGGCCGTCCGGTGGCGCAAGGCGCCCTTGATCGCGGAGGCGGGGATGACGAGCTGCTCAGCGATTGCCGGTTTCGCGTCCCAGCTGATGAACGGCTCTATGAGCATCTTGGCCGCCTTGGGATCGTCGCTCAGCCCGCGGGGCTGCTCGGCGCCAAAGCGGAAGAAACCCTCAGGCGACAACTCGAGGCTGTAGCCACGCGAGAACCCCGCCAGTGGGTCGTTCGGCGCGCTCACCGGCGCGAGATAGACATCGGTATCAAGACGTGACCACAGCCTATGCAGATCGGCACGGTCTTTGGGGCTGGCGAGATCGAGCGTCGCCTCTGCCGCCCTAAAGAAGCGCACAAGACCACGCCCGCTGCGCGTCGCCCCTCCGATGCGAAAGAAGCGGCTCTTGAGGAACTGAAGAAGCGTCGCCCACTCCTCGGACAGGTCGGTATGCGCGCGCAGTTCCATCTGCAGGCGAAAGCGGCTGCCGGCCGGCAGTGCGGCGCGGGTGAATTTGCCGGTATTGGCCACAACGCCGGCGCTGTTGAGCCGGACATGATCGCGTTGCACCGGCTGATCCCGGGCCAGAAAGTCGAGGATCGGATCGCCGCGCCACGCCCGCTCGGTATCGAGCCCCTCGATTACCTGTCCTTTCGAACCGATCGCGAGCGCATCCGTGATGCCGACCGCGCTGGCATCGCTCGCGTCGCGCCCGCCGGTGTGGTAACGCGATCCGAACAGACGCTGGTCGGCGTCAGGGGCGTGTTGCGCGAAGGACTGGCGGATCACGCCGATCAGGCTTGTCCCCGACAGGATCGGAAGACCGTTGGCATCACGCACGAGAAGGTTGTCCCAGAGGGGATCGGGCTCGCCGGTGCTCGCCGAGATCGTCTCGAGCGCCTCGAGATCGAGGCGGATCACCCGCAGGTAGCGGCGCGCGCTCATGGCGTCACCTCGGCTTCTGATCTCACCGTCTCGGCAAT
>PXAW01000556.1 GCA_003567055.1 Hyphomicrobiales bacterium | reverse complement strand
GATTACCAGACCATCTTCGCCCGCCGACCCGGCGCGGTGGCCGCCCCCACCGCTTCGCTGCACTTCGACGACGCGCTGATGGCGGCGCTGGCGGCGCGTGGGCTGGCCTGGTCGGCGGTAACGCTGCATGTGGGGGCAGGCACCTTCCTGCCGGTGAAGGTGGAGGATACGCGCGATCACCGCATGCATGCGGAGACCGGTTTCGTCTCGCGCGAAACCGCCGATGCGCTGAATGCGGCGCGCGCGGCGGGCGGGCGCATCGTCGCCGTGGGCACCACCTCGCTACGGCTCCTGGAGAGCGCGGCGGCGGAGGACGGCACGATCGCGCCCTTTGCCGGCGATACCGACATCTTCATCACGCCCGGCTATCGCTTCCGGGCGGTGGACCTGCTGATGACCAATTTCCACCTGCCGAAATCCACGCTGATGATGCTCGTATCCGCCTTCAGCGGCCTCGACACCATGCGCCGGGCCTATCACCATGCGGTGGAAACGGGTTATCGCTTTTACAGTTTCGGCGATTCGAGCCTGCTGTTTCGCGACGCCGCCGGGCAGGACGGCATGAAGGACGACATTCATGGCTGATGAATTCATGTTCACGTTGACGGGCACGGACGGCGCGGCGCGCACCGGCGAAATTCGCATGCCGCGCGGCGTCATCCGCACCCCCGCCTTCATGCCCGTGGGGACGGCGGGGACCGTCAAGGCGATGTATCCCGATCAGGTGAAGGTGCTCGGCGCCGATGTCGTGCTCGGCAACACCTATCACCTGATGCTGCGCCCGGGCGCCGAGCGCGTCGCCCGGCTCGGCGGGCTGCATGCCTTCATGAACTGGCCCTACCCGATCCTCACCGATTCCGGCGGCTTCCAGGTGATGTCGCTCGCCGGCCTGCGCAAGATCGAGGAAAGCGGCGTCACCTTCCAGTCGCATATTGACGGCTCGCGGCACGTGCTCACGCCCGAGCGCTCGATCGAGATCCAGGGGCTGCTCGGCTCCGATATCCAGATGCAGCTCGACGAATGCGTCAAGCTCCCCGCTTCCGAGGAGGTGGTCGCGAAAGCCATGCATCTGTCGCTGCGCTGGGCGGAGCGCTGCAAGGTCGCCTTCGGCGAACAGCCCGGCAAGGCGATGTTCGGCATCGTCCAGGGGGGCGACGTGCCGCATCTGCGGGTGGAGAGCGCGCGCGAGCTCGTCGGGCTCGATCTCAAGGGCTATGCCATCGGCGGGCTCGCGGTGGGTGAGCCGCAGCATGTCATGCTCGCGATGATCGAGACGGTGGAGCCCAACCTGCCGCGCGAGAAGCCGCGTTATCTGATGGGCGTCGGCACCCCCGACGACATCGTCGAGGCGGTGCGGCGCGGCGTCGACATGTTCGACTGCGTCATGCCCACCCGCGCCGGGCGCCACGGCATGGCCTATACCCGCGCGGGCCGGCTCAACCTCAAGAATGCCCGCTACGCCGAGGATCTCTCCCCCGTCGACCCCGAATCCACCTGCCCGGCCTCGAACGGCTATTCCCGCGCCTATCTCCACCACCTGGTGCGCGCCAACGAAATCCTCGCCATGATGCTCCTGACCTGGAACAACCTCGCCTATTATCAGGACCTCATGGCCGGCCTGCGCAAGGCGATCCGCGAGGAGCGGCTGGAGGATTTCATCGCGCAGACGAAAGAGGGCTGGGAGAAGGGCGAGCGGGAGCGCAAGGCGGGGTGATTTTTGGGACGAGCTGGATCGATTCAGCCTTGACAAGTTCCCATACCGGTAACTAGATTTGGGAGGGTTCTCTTTTTGGGAACCTCAGAAGGAATGCAATGCGTGTCCTTTCGAAAAGAACGCTGCGAGATTTTTGGGAAAGGCACGCAGACGCGAAGGCGCCGCTGGAGGTTTGGTACGATGTTGTGAGCAATACGGTATGGTCCAAACCTCAGGATATCAAGGATCAGTACGGAAAGACGGTTGATTTTGTCGGAGACAGCCGCGTGGTCTGGGACATTGGTGGCAACAAATACCGGCTGGTGGCGCGGGTCGCCTATGCTCCGTACTACCGCGTGCTGATCAAGTGGATCGGGACGCATGCGGAATACGACAAGATCGATGTGGAGAAGGTCTGATGGATGTGAAACCGATCAGGAACGATGCAGACCTCGATTGGGCGCTGGCCGAGGTCGAGCAATATTTCGACAGCCCGCCCGCACCCGGTACGCCGGAGGCAGACCGGTTCGACGTTCTGACCGACCTGATCGAGGCGTATGAGAGCAAGCACTATCCGATCGATGCTCCGGATCCGGTCGAGATGATCCGCGAATACATGGCCATGCGCGGATTCAAGCAGGCTGATCTGGGGAAGCTCATCGGTGGCAAGAGCCGGGCCTCCGAGGTCATGAACCGGAAACGTCGCCTGACCCTGTCGATGATCCAGAGGATCAACCACGCGTGGAAAATCCCGGCGGAGCCGCTGATCGCCCCCTACCATCTGGAGGAAGATGATCGGATCGATGAGGCAGGCCGGCCAGACCGTGTATCTGCCTGATCAGGCTGGCGCGGTCGTGTTGATGAGATTGCCGAACTCGGCGCGCCTGTCGCGGCGGTTTTGATATCTTCCCAGTATTATTGCAAATCTTGCGGAACTTCGTTCATCCGCCGCCTTTGTCATTTGGTTGAAGTACCACCCCACCAAAAACAAAGGAACTGGCCATGAGCTATACCCATGACAGGATGATCGAAGCGGCTTCGTTC
>PXAW01000250.1 GCA_003567055.1 Hyphomicrobiales bacterium | reverse complement strand
GCCGGCCCGACCCGGTGCTGCAGCAGCTCGAGGCGTTCGATGACCCGACCATCAGCGCGAGCGACGCCTTCCGCCCCGTCACCCGCTACTGGGACCGCATCACCCATCCCGAGCAGATCATCTCCTCGCTGCCGCAGGCCATCGCCACGATGCTCGACCCGGCGAGCTGCGGGCCGGCCTTCATCGGGCTGTGCCAGGACACGCAGGAGATCGCCTTCGACTACCCGGCCGAGTTCTTCGAGCCGGTCCTGCACCGCATCCCGCGCCCGCGCCCGGACACGCGCGCCGTCGCGGATGCCGCCGCGGCGCTGCGCGGCGCGACGCGGCCGCTGATCATCTCCGGCGGCGGGGTGCGCTACTCGGGCGCCGGGGAGATGCTCGCCGGCATCGCCGAAGCGCGCGGCATCCCCATGGCCGAGACGATCGCGGGCAAGTCCGCCGTTGCGCATGACCACCCGGCCCATGTCGGGCCCATCGGGGTGATCGGGTCGAGCTCGGCCAACGCGATGGCCGAGGCGGCGGACCTGGTGCTGGCCGTGGGCACGCGGCTGCAGGATTTCACCACCGGCTCATGGACGGCGTTTGCGCCCGATGCGCGCTTCGTGTCGATCAATACCGCGCGCTGGGACGCCACGAAGCACCGCGCGCTGTCGGTGGTGGGCGATGCGCGCGAGACGCTGGCCGAGCTCGACGCCGCCCTCGGCGACTGGGCGGCGGACCCGGCCTGGACGCGCAGGGGCCGCGAGGAATTCGCCGCCTGGAACGCGATCCTCGACGCGCATCAGAAACCCGACAACGCCGCCGTGCCCACCTATGCGCAGGTCGTCGGCGTGGTGAACGCGAAGGCCGGCGCGCAGGACACGATGGTCACGGCCGCCGGCGGGCTGCCGGGCGAGACCACGAAGGGCTGGCGCGTGAAGACCCCGCACAGCTTCGACTGCGAGTTCGGCTTCTCCTGCATGGGCTACGAGATCGCCGGCGGCTGGGGCCATGCGATGGCCGGGGAGGGCACGCCCATCGTGATGGTCGGCGACGGCTCCTACATGATGATGAACTCGGATATCTGGTCCACGGTGCTCACCGGCCACAAGATGATCGTGGTGGTGTGCGACAATGGCGGTTTCGCGGTGATCAACCGGCTGCAGAACTTCAAGGGCGGGGCGTCGTTCAACAACCTGATCCGCGACAGCCGGGTCAAGGCCCCGGTGGCGGTGGATTTCGCCAAGCATGCCGAAGCGATGGGCGCGGCCGCGCGCCATGTCGAGAGCCTCGCCGATCTCGGGGCGGCGCTCGACTGGGCGAAGACCACCGACCGCACGACCGTCATCTCCATCACCACCGATGCGCATTCCTGGGTGCCCGGCGACGCGGCCTGGGATGTGGGCGTGCCCGAGGTCAGCGCGCGCGAGGAGGTGCGCGACGCGCGCTCCGACCATGACGATATCCGCCGCCGCCAGCGCCTGGGGGTGTAGCATGCAGGCCAGGCTCGCCATCGCGCCGATCGGCTGGACCAATGACGACATGCCCGAGCTCGGCGGCGACACCCCGCTCGAGACCTGCCTCGCCGAGGCCCGGCAGGCCGGCTATCGCGGTGTCGAGATGGGCGGCAAGTTCCCGCGCCGGGCCGATGCGCTCAAGGCGGTGCTCGATCGGCACGGCCTGCGGCTCGCCGGCGGGTGGTATTCGGGCACGCTGCTCGACAGCGACATCGCCGCCGAGCGCGCCCGCATCGCGCCGCAGATCGAGCTGTTCAAGGCCCTCGGTGCGCCCTGCATCGTCTACGGCGAGACGGCGGGCTCGATCCAGGGCGACCGCGCCGCCCCCATCGCCACGCGCCGCCACCTCGACGCCGGCACGATCCGCGATTACGCCCGGCGCCTGACGGAGCTCGCCGAATGGTGCGCCGATCAGGGCATGCCGATCGCCTATCACCACCACATGTGCGCGCCCGTCGAGACCGAGGACGATCTCGACGCGCTGATGGCGGCCTCGGGCCCGGCGCTGCGGCTGCTCTTCGATCCCGGGCACATGGCGTTTGCCGGCGGCGACCCGCTGGCCGTGATCGACCGGCACGGCGCGCGCATCGCGCATGTCCACGCCAAGGATGTGCGCGCCGACGTGCTCAAAGGGCTCGACCGCGACCGCGAGAGCTTTCTCGACGCCGTGCTCAAGGGCGTCTTCACCGTCCCCGGCGACGGCATGCTCGACTTCGCCGCCATCGCCCGGCGCCTCGCGGATGCAGGCTATGAGGGCTGGTTCGTCGTCGAGGCCGAGCAGGACCCGGCGCTCGCCCCGCCGCTCGACTACGCCATCAAGGGCCGAACCGCACTGACAGCCGCCCTCGACGCCGCCGGATACCACATCACGGAGAACCGAGATGAACCGCCTCGATGAAAAGATCGCCGTCATAACCGGCGGAACCCAGGGCCTCGGCGCCGCCATCGCGCGGCGCTTCGCCGCGGCGGGGGCGGCGGGGCTCGTGATCTGCGGGCGCAGCGCTGCGAAGGGCGAGGGTGTCGCCGCGGCGATCACCGCGGAGGCCGGCGTCCCGGTGCGCTTCGTGGCGGCCGACCTCGCCGAGATCGTCGATTGCCGCGCCGTGATCGCGACGGCCGAGCGGGAATTCGGCCGCCTCGATATCCTCGTCAACGCCGCCGGGCTGACCGATCGCGGCAGCCTGCTCGACACCACGCCCGAGCTCTTCCAGCAAATCTTCGCGGTCAACACCCGAGCGCCGTTCTTCCT
>PXAW01000164.1 GCA_003567055.1 Hyphomicrobiales bacterium | reverse complement strand
GAAAGCCATGCATGCGTTGGCGGCGGAGCTCGAATCCGCCATCGGCGAAGCCGTGCAGACTCTCGGCGACCAGGCCGATTCCCTCTCCGGCGCGGCCCGCAGCATGGCCGACCTTTCCGATCAGGCCCGCACGGGATCCGATCGCGTGGCCGCGGGCGCCGAGACGGCGAGCCGTTCGGTCTCGGATGTGGCGAGCTCGACCGAGCAATTGTCGAATTCCATCGCCGAGATCTCGCAGCTGATCGCCCGTTCGGCGGCGGTGACCGATGAGGCCGATCGCTTTGCCGCCAGTACCGGCGGGGTGGTGAATTCCCTGCAGGAATGTGCCGCGCGTATCGGCGAGATCGTCGGTCTGATCGAGAGCATCGCCAACCAGACCAACCTGCTGGCGCTCAACGCGACGATCGAGGCGGCGCGCGCCGGTGAAGCCGGCAAGGGCTTCGCCGTCGTGGCAGCGGAGGTGAAGAACCTCGCCACCCAGACGGCGCAGGCGACCGAGGAGATCGGGCGCCAGATCGCCGATATGCGCAGTGCCACGCAGGAGGCCGTGGGCGCCGTGGGCGGAATCCAGACGAAGGTCGGCGAGATCTCCAGCGCCATGACCTCCGTCTCGGCGGCGGTCGAGGAGCAATCCGCCGCGACCCAGACCATCGCGCACAGTGCCGATACCGCACGCGGCGGCGCGGCAGGTGTGAGCGATGACATCGCCGGCGTGCGCGGCGTCATCGTCTCCGCCGACGAGGCCGCAGACATGGTGGTGCGCACATCCGCGCAGCTCCAGGAGCAGGCGGCCAATGTGGAACAGCGCGTGCGCCGCTTCCTCGAGCAGATTCGGGCAGCCTGACCATGCGGCTTCCTCTCCGTCCCGGCCCGGTCGGGCCGGGAAAGCATTGACGCGTGAGCCCGCATCCCCGACTCTTGCGCCGAATCGCGCCGGCAAGCGCGTCTTGATGGAGTAGAGAATGTCGGCAGTCTGGCCCGTTCATGCGGAAATCACCGGCCCGATCGTGCTGATCGGCTTCGGCTCGATCGGCAAGGGAATCCTTCCCCTGATCGAACGGCACTTCGCCTTCGACAAGGATCGCTTCACGGTGATCGACCCGGTCGATGCCGACCGCGCCATGCTCGATGATCGCGGCATCCGCTTCGTGCATCAGGCCATCACGAAGGACAATTACGCGCAGATCCTGGAGCCGCTCCTGACCGAGGGCGGCGGCCAGGGTTTTTGCGTCAATCTCTCCGTCGATACCGCCTCGCGTGATCTGATGGAGCTGTGCCGGGCGCTGGGTGCGCTGTATATCGACACCGTCAACGAACCCTGGCCCGGCCTCTATCGCGACGCCTCCGCCGATCCGGCGGATCGCACCAATTACGCCCTGCGCGAGCGCACCATGGAGGCGCGGCGGCTGGCGCCCGGCGGCACCACGGCGGTTTCCTGCTGCGGCGCCAATCCGGGCATGGTCTCCTGGTTCGTCAAGCAGGCGCTGGTCAACATCGCCCATGATATCGGGCTCGCTTTCGAGGAACCGACCAGCCGCGAGGGCTGGGCCCGGCTGATGCGCGATGTGGGCGTCAAGGGCATTCACATCGCCGAGCGCGACACGCAGCGCGCGCGTCATCCCAAGCCGTTCGACACTTTCGTCAATACCTGGTCGGTGGAGGGCTTCATCGTCGAGGGGTTGCAGCCGGCGGAGCTCGGCTGGGGCACGCATGAGCGCTGGCGCCCCGGGAACGCCCATGACCATGTCAGCGGCTGCAAGGCCTCGATCTACCTGCTCCAGCCCGGCGCCGATACGCGCGTGCGCTCCTGGACGCCGACGGGACAGGCGCAATTCGGCTATCTCGTCACCCATAACGAGTCGATCTCGATCGCGGATTACTTCACGCTGCACGAGGGCGATGGGCCAGCCTACCGCCCGACCTGCCACTACGCCTACCACCCCTGCAACGATGCGGTGCTCTCGCTGCATGAGATGTTCGGCAATGGCGGCAATCAGCAATCGCGCTTCCATATTCTCGACGAGCACGAGATCGTCGACGGCATCGACGAGCTCGGCGTGCTGCTCTATGGCCACGGCAAGAACGCCTATTGGTACGGCTCACAGCTCTCCATCGAGGAGACGCGCCGCATCGCGCCCTACCAGAACGCCACCGGCTTGCAGGTGACCTCCGCCGTCATCGCCGGCATGGTCTGGGCGCTGGAGAACCCGCAGGCGGGGATCGTCGAGGCGGATGAGATGGATTACAAGCGCTGCCTCGAAATCCAGCGCCCCTATCTGGGGCCCGTGATCGGCACCTATACGGACTGGACGCCGCTCGACAGCCATACCGGGCTCTACCCGGAGGATATCGATCACGACGATCCCTGGCAGTTCCGCAACATTCTCGTGCGCTGAGGGATGGCATGACGGATTTCGAAGGCGTTCAAACAGGCGCATTGCTCGGCTCGCTGGGCATCAGCAATGCCGATGCCGTGCTCGATCTGCGCGAGGCGGATGCCGCGCAGGCGGATGCATCCGTGAAGGATCTGATCGAGCGCAGCCTGTTCCTGCCGCGCCGCGCCGTTGCCATTCGGCTTTCGCCGCCGCCGGAGGGAGGTGGCGAGACGCTGTTCCTGCCTGTGGGCCGGCAATTGCTGGCGGCGCGCAAGCGCGGCTGGATCGCGCGGATGAGCCCCCTCCCCGCCCATGACGGGCTGGGCTATTTCGTGGTCTTCCCCGGGCGCGATACGGGTACGTCGGAAAGTATTG
>PXAW01000463.1 GCA_003567055.1 Hyphomicrobiales bacterium | reverse complement strand
GCGGTGACGTGGCACCCCAGGCCGGTGATCTTGCCTTCCTTCGTCGCGGCGATCTTGCCCTGCATCCAGTAATCGCGGGCGAAGGCCGTGGCCATGAGATTGTCCATCCGGTCCTCGATCCACTTCACCGGCTTGCCGGTGACGATGGAGGCGACGATGGAGCAGACATAGCCGGGATAGACGCCGACCTTGTTGCCGAAGCCGCCGCCGATATCGGGGGAGACGACGCGGATATTGTGCTCGTCGATGCCTGAGAGCAGCGAGGCGACGGTGCGCACCACATGCGGCGCCTGGAAGGTGCCGTAGAGCGTGAGCTTGCCGTTGATCTTGTCCATCGAGGCGACGCAGCCGCAGGTCTCGAGCGGGCAGGGATGGGTGCGGTGGTAATACACCATCTCCTCGGCCACGACATCGGCCGAGGAGACCACCTCCTCGGTGGCGGCCTTGTCGCCCTCTTCCCAGAGGAAGATGTGATTGGGATGGCGGCGCGGCCCGTGGGCGCCTTCCTTTTTGTCGGCGATATCCTCGCGCAGCACCGTGGCGCCGTCTTCGAGCGCCTTGAACGGATCGGTGATGACAGGAAGATCGTCGTATTCCACCTCGACCAGCTCGATCGCGTCAGCCGCGACATAGCGGTCGCTCGCCACCACGAAGGCGACTTCCTGGCCCTGGAACAGCACCTTGCCGTCGGCGAGCACCATCTGCTTGTCGCCGGCCAGTGTCGGCATCCAGTGCAGGCCGAGCGGCTCGAGATCCTTGGCGGTGAGCACCGCGATCACGCCCGGCAGTGCAAGGGCGGCTTCGGCGTTGATCGACTTGATGCGGGCATGGGCATAGGGCGAGCGCACGAAATCGCCGAACAGCATGCCCGGCAGCTTGATGTCGTCGACGTAATTGCCCTTGCCCTGGGTGAAGCGGGCATCCTCGACGCGCTTGCGCTTGCAGCCGAGACCCTTGAGATTGGCGACGCGTTCTTCGCGATTGGGGGTCATGTCGTTCATTATGCGACCTCCTCGGGGGTCTTGACCGCGTCATCGGCTGCCGCGTCGCGCCCGTTCATGACGGCAGCAGCGGCGAGGATCGCCTTGACGATGTTCTGGTAACCGGTGCAGCGGCAGAGATTGCCGGCCATGCCGAAGCGGACTTCCTCCTCGGTCGGATCGGGATTCTCCTGCAACAGCCGCCAGGCGCGGGTGATCATGCCCGGCGTGCAATAGCCGCATTGCAGCCCGTGATGCTCGCGGAACATCTCCTGGAGCAGATGCATGCCCTCGGGGCTCGCGAGCCCCTCGACGGTGGTGATGGTCGCCCCCTGCGCCTGGGCGGCGAAGAGCGTGCAGGCCTTGACGGACTTGCCGTCGAGATCGACCGTGCAGGCCCCGCAATGCGAGGTCTCGCAGCCGATATGCGGGCCGGTGATGTTGAAACGCTCGCGCAGCACGTGGATCAGCAATTCACGCGGCTCGCACAGGGTTTCGAACTGCTCGCCATTGATGGTGAGCTTGAGATGCATTTTATCAGCCATGTCGTCCTCCCCGCTCAGGCGCGATCGACGGCGCGCGCGATGGCGCGGCGCAGGATCACGCCGGCGACGTGTTTCTTGAATTCCACCGGACCGCGATTGTCCTCGGTCGGATCGATATCGGCGAGCATCGCCGCGACAGCCTTGTCGAGCGCCTCGCCGGTGCCATCGCTGCCCTTCAGCGCATCGCCGGCGGCCTCCGAGAAGACCGGGATGTCGGAGAGGTTGGTCATGGCGATCGAGGCGGAGGTGATTTTGCCGCCATCCTTGCCAATCAGCACCGCCGCTGCCGCCGTGGCGTAATCGCCGATCTTGCGCTTCTGCTTCTCATAGGCGTAGCCGCCGGACGGTTTGCTGAAGCTGATCGCGGTGAGGATCTCGTCATCCTCGCGGGCGGTGGTATAGGCCGCCTCGTAGAATTCGCGGGCGGGGACGTCGCGGGCGCCGTCGGGTCCGACCAGGGTGAAGGTCGCATCGAGGCATTGCATCAGGCCGGGCATGTCGTTGCCGGGATCGCCATTGGCGACATTGCCGCCGACCGTGCCGCAATAGCGCACCTGCGGATCGGCGATCTGGAGCGCCGCTTCGCGCAGGATCGGCGCGGCGGCGGCGAGCGCCTCGTCGTTGATGAGATCGTGCTGGGTCACCATCGCGCCGATGCGGATCGTCTCGCCGACGCTGATGCCCTTGAGATCGGCGACATCCTGGAGATCGATCAGATGGGCGATCTCGACCATGCGCAGCTTCATCATCGGGATCAGGCTGTGCCCGCCCGCAATGACGCGCGCCTCGTCGCCGTGCTCGGCGATGACACCGAGCGCTCCGGCAATGTCCGTGGGCCGGTGGTATTCGAAGGCTGGGGGTATCATGCGATCATTATCCTCCCTTGGCTGGCAGCGCCCATGCGGCGCCGGCTCCCGATATGCGGCTGATGCCGCTTTTCGCTCCGGTCGAAACGAAGTTGCTTCGATGGAACCGTTATTGACCGGATACTGCGCCAGAGCGCGCCATCGCGCCGCAGCCGAGGCACCAGCCGAGAGCAAAATTTCACCAGATGCGCGTCGTCTGCACGAAATGCGATTGTGCAGCGCCGAACGCATTTCATGAAATGCGATCAACTTTTAATGGTTTGTGGCGAATCAGGGAGCTACAGGGTTGCCAGAAGCCTGTTGCAATGCATGATCCGCTTTGAGAGTTACGCGCCGGTCAGGTACGGCGCGGGGGCGGCCG
>PXAW01000091.1 GCA_003567055.1 Hyphomicrobiales bacterium | reverse complement strand
TCGGCGAGTTCGTAGAGATCGAAATACGCCTCCGATTCGCGGTAGACCCGCTCCCAGATCGCGGCGGTCCCGGCATCGTAGACATGCGGCTCGCGGACGTCGCGATTGAGCACCGATTCGGGGATCGCCAGCCCGCGCCGGGCCATCAGCCGCATCGCCTCGTCATAGATCGAGGGCGCGTCATAGGCGGCCTTGAGCTGATCGTGGCGCTCGGGATTATGGGCATGCGGGCGCAGCATCAGCTCCTTCTTGGCGCCGAGCTTGAACTCGATCATGCGGTACTGGAACGACTGGAAGCCGGAGGAGCGGCCGAGCTTGTCGCGGAAGGCGAGGTAATCGGCCGGCGTCATCGTGGCGAGCACGTCCCAGGCGCGCACCAGCTGCTCCTGGATGCGCCCGCAACGCGCCAGCGCCTTGAAGGCCGGGCGCAGATCGTCCTCGCGGATGCGGGCCATCGCGAAATCGAGCTCGTGCAGGAAGAGCTTCATCCACAATTCCTGGACCTGGTGGATGGCGATGAAGAGCGGTTCGTCATGCTGGTCCGAGAGCGGATTCTGCGCCGAGAGCAGCGTGTCGAGATCGAGGTAATCGCCATAGGACATGGCCTTGGAAAAATCGGTATGCACGCCGTCGCTGCTCATCTGGGATGCTCCTTGCGGGCTGCTGCTCGCGGATTGCCCGCCCGCCTGTTGTCACGAGATATTTAAAGCTTAAAATATCATGCGGAAGCCGCGAGCGGAACGTGCGCGCGGCGAAAATCGACGAGGCCTGCCACGATGCTCGACCTGCGCGCCCATTTCTCCCGTTTCCTCGCCGCCGAACCGGGGCGCATCCATCTCGCCGCGCATTCGCATCATTACTGGCCCGACGTGACCCGCGAGGCGCAGATCGAGGCCTGGGACGACGCGGCGCGGCTCGCCGACGGCAAATGGGGCCATGTGATGGGCCCGGTCTGGCGCGAGGCGCAGACCCATGTGGCGCGCACGCTGTCGCTGCCCGATCCGGGAAGCGTCGTCTTCGGGCAGAACACCTTCGAATTCTGGCTGCGGCTGTTTTCCTGCTTCCCCGCGCAGAAGCGGCTGAAGATTCTCGCCAGCGACGGCGAGTTCCACTCCTTCACGCGTCTGGCGCGGCGGCTGGAGGAGGACGGGCTGGTGACGGTGGAGCATGTCCCCGCCGAGCCCTTCGATGATTTCGCACGGCGTTTCGCTGAGCGCGCGGCGGCGGGCGGGCACGACATCGTGCTGTTCAGCCAGGTGCTGTTCAATTCCGGCTTCGCACTGTCGGCTGCGGAGATGGCACAGATCGTGGCTTCGGTGCCCTCGCCCGAGAGCTTCGTCGTGATCGACGGCTATCACGGCTATCTCGCCGTGCCGACGGATCTCTCAGGCCTGGCCGGGCGCGTATTTTATATGAGCGGCGGCTACAAATACGTGATGAGCGGCGAGGGCGCGGCCTTCATGCATTGCCCGCCGGGCTATGGCCCGCGTCCGCGCGCCACCGGCTGGTACGCCGCCTTCGCCGCCCTCGAGGCCAGCCAGGACGGGGCTGTGGGCTATGCCGAGGGAGGCTACCGCTTCATGGGCGCGACCTTCGACCCGACCGCGCTCTATCGCTTCAACGCGGTGATGCGCTGGCTCGAGGGGCTGGGCATCGACGTCGCGGCAATCCACGCCCATGCGCATGCGCTGCAACGCGCCTTCGTCGCGGAGCTGGAGACGCGCGGGGCGCGCGGGGCGGCTTTGCGGGAGGCGGATCTGCTGCTGCCGCTCGCACATGAACAGCGCGGCAATTTCCTAACCTTCCGCCGCGCGGATGCGCAGGAACTGCATGCGCGGCTCGCAGCCGGGAAGGTGGTCACCGATGTGCGCGGCGACCGCCTGCGCGTGGGCTTTGGCCCGTATCACGCCGAAGAGGATGCGGTGAAGGCGGGCGAGGCGGTGGCGGCCCTGCTGCGCGATTGAGCGGTTCAGGCGATGGTATCAATGAAGGCGCGACCGGCGCGGTCCTCGATCTCGACGAGCCAGAGATCGGGATCGAACTTGATCTCGCGCTGCATCTTCTCCTCGACATCCGGGGTCGGCGCCGCCTCCAGAAGCCGGGTGAAGAGGCGCTCGCCGCTGCTCTCTTCGTCGACGAGGCTCTGCGGTGCGGGGCCGTAGAGATCGGCGGTGCCGTCGAGGCGGTCGACCTTGACGAAGATCGCGCCGGCCTCCGCCGCACCACGGCGGCGCAGCACGGCGACCACATCCTCGACGCCGCAGCGCCGGATCAGGGCGGATGCGAAAAAGTCGGAGCGCAGGCGCAATCGGTTTCCTCTCGCGACATGGCACCCGCGCCTCAGACGCGGATCACTCGATGGCGATACCCGATTCGCGGGCCAGCGACTGTGCGGTTGCCGGGACGAGTTGCCCCGTCACGGTGAGGCCGTGATCGCTTTCGAATCGTTCGATCGCTTCACGGGTCATCGGGCCGTAGAGTCCGTCCGCCGTCAAGGGGCCGTAGCCGAGCGCATCGAGAGCGCGCTGGGCGCTCGCGATGATGGCGTCGGGGCCGGTCGGGCCGGTCGAGCCGGTGCGGGTGGGGCCGTCGCCATCGGCCAGAAGGTTTGCAATTGTGGCGCCCGTCTGCGGCGCGGATCCATCCGAAGCGGCGGGGTCCCGCCGCGATGGGGGAACAGGCGCGGCGAGCAGGTCGTCGATGGAGCGCGGCCCGCTTGCTTCCCGGACCGGCGGTTCGGCGGGCGCGACCGG
>PXAW01000450.1 GCA_003567055.1 Hyphomicrobiales bacterium | reverse complement strand
CGAGGCTGGGCATGCGCCCGGCAAAGACGATGCCCTTGAGCTGGTAATCCTGCGCGAGACGCCGGCGCTCGTTGTACAGGCGCTGGCCGATGCGCAGCCCCCGAAAGCGCGGATCGACCATCACCTCCATGCCGTAGAGCATGTCGCCTTCCTCGTCGTGACGGGATGCGTAGCCGTTGCCGGTAATGGTGACCCAGTCATGCAGCTTCAGCGCCGTCGCCTCGTCGATCAGGAAGGTCGCGGCGAAACCGACGAGCGTATCGTCGTAGATGGCGACGAACTGACCCTCGGGAAAGTTCTGGATCTGGCCCCGCAGCTGCGCCTGCGAGTAGGACTGCATGTCGGGATAGGCGCGTCTGCCCAAAGCCTGGATCGCGCGCACATCCTTGAGCATCGCCTGCCGGACTTCGAGCCGGGGCTTCGAGTCCTTTGACTTTTCCGTCTTTGCGCGCGCGGGTGTCTTCGCCATATGTCTGATCGTCCTTCCTGCGGGATATCCGTTGCGGCATGATGCCGGTCGTTGTCCAATGCTCAAGCTTAACGCCTGCGCGACCTTTTCGTTCGCGCTTAACGATGAAATGCCTTTCCGGCAAGGTTTTTCAAGCCGCGCCGCGCAATGCTGACGGCTTGGACATGCGCTGCTTCACAACGGCCAGAAGGTGAGGATCATCGGCACGGCGACGATAACGATGATGATCTGCATGGGCATGCCCAATCGCCAGTAATCGCCGAAGCGAAAGCCTCCCGGCCCGAGGATCAGGGTGTTGTTCTGATGCCCGATCGGCGTGAGGAAGGCGCAGGAGGCCCCCACGGCCACGGCCATGAGCAGCGGGTCGGGACTGACGCCCAGCGTCTCGGCGGCGCCGAGTGCCACCGGCGCCATCACCGCAGCCGTGGCGGCATTGTTCATGAAATCGGTCAGCCACATGGTGAGGATCAGCATCACCACGACGGCGAAGATCGCATTGCCGCCGCCGAGATCCTCAAACAGCAATCCCGCCACCGAAGCGGCGGCGCCGGTCGCCTGCACGGCACCGGCCACGGGTATCAGCGCACCCAGCAGCACGATCACCGACCAGTCGATCGCCTCGTAGACACGGCGCACCGGCACGATGTCGAGGGCGACATAGGCGAGCGCCGCCATGGCGAAGGCAACCTCGACCCGCAGCACGCCGGAGGCGGTCGCGGCGATGGCTGCTAGCATCAGCAGGCCGGCGACGAGGCCGTCGCGCTTTCCGGGAAAATGCAGCGCCCGTTCGGCCAGCGGCACGCATTCGTATTGCGTGACGAATTCACTCAAAGTCTCGCTCGGCCCCTGCAGCAGCAGGACGTCGCCGGGTGAAAGCCGGGTGCTGCGCAGCCGCGTCAGCGAGCGCCGTCCCTGCCGCGAAATCGCCAGCAGGTTGATGCCGAGCCGCCGGCGCAGACGCAGATGCTGGGCCGTACGCCCGGCGAGCGGCGAGCCGGGGCGCACCGCAACCTCCAGCAGTACCGTGCGCCCGGCGGTCACGACCTTGGGCATCTCGTCCGACCGATCTTCCTCGAGCTTGAGACCGAGCTTTGTCAGGGCGCCCCCGAGCACTTTGGAATCGGCCTCGATCACCAGAATGTCGCCCGCCTCGACGATATGTTCGGGATGCGGCGCGGGGATGCGGGTCTGATCGCGCACCAGCCCGACCACCTGTGCGTCGACCTGCTCGAGCTGGACCTCGACTTCGCGCAGGCTCATGCCGACGGCGGAGGCGGCCTCGGTCACGCGCGCCTCGGTGAGATAGGCGCCGATATTGAAATCGGGCGCAGAAGCGCGGTCGCGCTGCGGCACGAGAAACCGCGCGGCAATGATGATGAAGGTGATGCCAGCAGCAGCCACCGCGAGCCCCACCGGGGCAAAATCGAACATGCCGAAGGCGGGACGCGTCTCGTCGGCCCGGAACGAGGCGACGATCAGATTCGGCGGCGTGCCGATCAGCGTGGTCATCCCGCCCAGAATCGAGGCGAAGGAGAGCGGCATCAGCATCTGGCCCGGCGCGATGTCGAGCCGGCGCGCGGCATCGAGGGCGATCGGCATCAGCAGTGCGAGCGCGCCGATATTGTTCATGAAGGCGGAGAAGAAACCCGCCATCACGCAAAGCCCGACCATGACCGCTCCCGGCCCGGCTTCCGCCGGCATCGCCTTGCGCGCGATCCAGTCGACCGCGCCGCTGGTCGAGAGCCCGCGGCTGAGGATCAGCACACAGGCGACGGTGATGACGGCGGGATGGCCGAAACCGGCAAAGGCCCCCTCCCCCGGCACCAGGCCGAGCAGAACACAGGCGATCAGCGCCGCGAGCGCGACGAGGTCATGGCGCCAGCGTCCCCAGATGAAGACGGCCATCGCCACTGCGATGACCGCCAGAATCAGCGATTGCTGCACCGTCATGACACGACCCCGGCGTGACAATCAGGAATTGCCCCTAGCAATATCAGCAATGAAACCGACCTCGCAGATGTTGCGCCGCGCGTAGTCATAACAGCCATGCACAGGGCCTGTCTTCCCGAAACCCTGCATTCTTTTCAGGCAATGCCCCGGCCAATGGTCAGGCCAATGATCCGGCCCATGATCCGGCCCATGATCCGGCCCATGATCCGTCATGGCGCTCCGGAGCCGTCGCAGCATGGCCGCTCACGCGAAAAGCCCCGCCGGAGCGGGGCTGATCATGCCGGAAATATCCGTCGCGGATTGCTGCGCGCGCCTCAGGCGGCGACACGCGCGAGG
>PXAW01000381.1 GCA_003567055.1 Hyphomicrobiales bacterium | reverse complement strand
TGATCCGCTCCGGCGCCTGCGCCTGCGCTTCGAGGGCGATGTAGCCGCCCATGGAGAGGCCGATCAGGGTGAGCTCATCGTCGGAATGCTCGGCGAGAAGGCGGCGCGCCATCGCTGCGATGGTATCATCGCGGGTTGTATCCGCAACCGCGAACCGATGCGCGCTGCGCACCATCGCGATCTGATCGGCGAACAGATCAGCGTCGCAATTCAGCCCGGGAATGAAAATTATCGTCGCCATGAGCCGGCCTTTCTCGTGCAAATGATTGACAAACAGGGCGTTCGCCATATGGTCCACGCGCACGACTTGTTCAGGCTGAGCCTGAAAACGAATTACGCGTCCCTCCGTCTTAGTCGTGCCGGATGGATGCGGCAATGCAGCCCCAGACGCTGCGGAACGGTTTCTACACTCCATGTCTTTTGACGAACTCGGTCTGAGTGACAAGGTTCTCCAGGCGGTTACCGCTTCCGGTTACACGCAGCCGACCCCGATTCAGGAACAGGCGATCCCCCATATATTGGGTCGCCGCGACGTGCTCGGTATTGCGCAAACCGGTACAGGCAAGACGGCGGCTTTCACGTTGCCGATGCTGACCATGCTGGAAACCGGTCGCGCCCGCGCCCGCATGCCGCGCACGCTCATCCTCGAACCGACGCGCGAACTCGCGGCGCAGGTTGAGGAGAACTTCGAGCGCTACGGTGTCAACCAGAAGCTCTCTGTGGCGCTTCTGATCGGCGGTGTTTCCTTCGGCGACCAGGATGTCAAGATTACGCGCGGCGTCGACGTGTTGATCGCGACGCCGGGGCGCCTTCTCGACCATTTCGAGCGCGGCAAGCTGCTGCTCACCGGTGTCGAGCTGCTCGTCATCGACGAAGCGGACCGCATGCTCGATATGGGCTTCATTCCCGATATCGAGCGCATCGTGAAGCTGACCCCCTTCACCCGTCAGACGCTGTTCTTCTCGGCGACGATGCCGCCGGAAATTCAGCGCCTTTCGGATGCGTTCCTGTCTAATCCGGTCCAGATCGAGGTCTCGAAGCCGGCCTCGGCGGCAACGACGATCACCCAGCGCCTCGTCGCGACGCGCAACGAGGCTGCGACGAAGCGTGCGGTCCTGCGCGACCTGATCCGCGAAGCGGACACGATCGATAACGGCATCATCTTCTGCAACCGCAAGCGCGATGTCGCGACGCTGCATCGCTCGCTGCAACGGCACAAGTTCAACGCAGTCGCGCTGCACGGCGATATGGATCAGCGCTCGCGCATGATCGCGCTCGACGCTTTCCGCAAGGGTGAGGCGACGTTGCTGGTCGCGAGTGATGTCGCCGCGCGCGGGCTCGACATTCCTGCCGTCAGCCATGTCTTCAATTACGATATTCCCCATCATGCCGAGGATTACGTCCACCGCATCGGTCGTACCGGTCGCGCGGGCCGTGCCGGTGCGGCCTTCACGCTGGTCACGCCGGGTGACGAGAAATCGCTCACGGCGATCGAAAAGCTGATCGGTGGCGCCGTCGTCTGGCACGGTGACGATCTCGCAACGCTGAAAGCCGGTGGTGGACGCGGGCCAGCCGCTTCCGACGGCGACGAGCAGGATTCGTCCCAGCCCTCGCGTCGCGGCGGCAAGCGCAAGCAGGGTGCGTCACGCGGTGATGACGCGGATACGGAGCGCTCGGGCCGGCGGGTCAGGGCAACGCGGAAAACGCCCGCGCCCGAACAGCCGGTCGATGATGCCGATACGGCAAACGAAGCGCAGGAGGCGCCGCGCAAGCGGGCCGTTCGCGACGAAGCTCCGGCGGTGAGAGAGCCGCGCAGAGACGATTCGGGCGAGGAGAAGACCCGCAAGGCGCCCGGTCGCCCGGACACTTCGCGTGGTGATGGCGCGCGTGGCGATGGCGCACGCGGTGAGCGCGCAAAGGCGCGCAAGCCGTCGCGCGCGCGTCGTGACGACGAGGCCGATGCCTTGTCGGAGACGGGATTCGGCGATCACGTTCCCGCATTCCTGCTACGTCCCGCGCGACCCAAGTCCAAGAAATAAATCGCCGATTGTGTGTTGTTAAGGATTTATTGAATCGATTGCGCAGATACTGTCGTTAATGACTGTTTCCAGGCTCATTAACAGAGTCGGGACGGGTGAAGGGGCAGAACGGTCGTGTCACGCAATCAAGCCGGATCAGATGTCGAGCGGACCTTCACGATTTCCCAGCGCGCGCTGGAATTGATGAAGTCGTATGGCTCCTCTGCCACGCCGCGTTCCTACGAGGTCTGGTACACCTATGTCGCCGGCCACAAGCCTGCTCTGAACGATGCGGTCAAGCGCATCGCGGCGGAAAACGGCAAGATCGACGAAGGCAATATCGACGCGCTGCACACCGAATACATCTCGACCGACCGCTTCACCGAACAGGCCGAAAAGACCGGCGCCGTCGTCATTTCCGAGATCGACCAGGTCATGGAAATGCTCGATATGGCCCTCGGCTCGACGCAGAAATACGGCGAATCACTCGATGCCTTCGCCGCTGATCTGAGCAGCGGCGTCGATCGCAGCCGCGTGCGCGAGATCGTCTCGTCGCTGGTGCTCGCGACCAAGGATGTGCGTGCCACCAATACCACGCTGGAAGCGCGCCTGCGGGAGACGCGCGGGGAGATCGATACCCTGCGCGAGACGCTCGAAGCGGTGCGCATGGAATCACTCACCGATCCGCTGACGGGCATCGCCAACCGCAAGCATTTCGAGGAAATGCTGGTGAAGTC
>PXAW01000456.1 GCA_003567055.1 Hyphomicrobiales bacterium | reverse complement strand
GCGTCTCGATATCCAGATCGTTGGTCGGCTCGTCGAGCACCAGCAGGTTCGAGGGCCGCGCCAGCGCCCGCGCCAGCATCAGCCGCCCGCGCTCGCCGCCGGAGAGCACACCGATGGGGGTGCGCATCTGCTCGGGCTGGAAGAGGAAGTCCTTCATGTAGCCCGCGACGTGCTTCGTCTCGCCGCCCACCTGCACCGTGTCGCCGCGCCCGCCCGTGAGCGCCTCGGCGAGCGTCCAGTTCGGATCGAGGCTCTCGCGGCGCTGGTCGAGCGTCACCATCTGCACGGAAGCACCGATGCGCACCTCGCCCGCATCCGGCGCGAGCCCACCCGTGAGCAGGTTGATCAGCGTGGTCTTGCCCGCCCCGTTGGGTCCCACGATGCCCACGCGATCGCCACGCGCGATGCGCATCGAGAAATCGCGCACGACGGGCGTTTCGCCATAGGCCTTGGTCACGCCCTTTGCTTCGATGACGATCTTGCCCGACGTCTCCCCCTCGGTGGCGGCGAGCCTGACATCTCCGGTCGCGCGGCGCTGCTCGCGCAATTCCTTGCGCAAGCCGTGCAATTCGCCGAGCCGCCGGACATTGCGCTTGCGCCGCGCCGTCACGCCGTAACGCAGCCAGTCCTCTTCCGCCGCGATCTTGCGGGTAAGCTTGTGGCGGTCGCGCTCTTCTTCCTCGAGCACCTTGTCGCGCCAGGCTTCGAAGGAGCCGAAACCTTCCTCCAGCCGCCGGGTCTGTCCGCGATCGAGCCAGATCGTCGCGCGAGAGAGCTTCTCGAGGAAACGACGATCGTGGCTGATCAGGACGAGCGCCGTGCGCATGCCGGCAAGCTCGCTCTCCAGCCATTCGATCGCCGGCAGATCAAGGTGGTTGGTGGGCTCATCCAGAAGCAGGATGTCCGGCGAGGGCGCCAGTGAGCGCGCGAGCGCCGCCCGACGCGCTTCGCCGCCTGAGAGCGCCTGCGTGCTGCGCGCCGGATCGAGCCCGAGTTCAGTGAGCAGATATTCGCCGCGATAGGCATCATCCGCCGGGCCGAGCCCCTCGGCGACATAGGCACCGAGGGTCTCGTAGCCGGTCAGATCCGGCTCCTGCGGCAGATAACGCATGGTCGCGCCGGGCTGGACGAAGCGCTTGCCCGCATCCGGCTCGACCAGTCCGGCCGCCATCTTGAGCAAAGTCGACTTGCCCGAGCCGTTGCGCCCCACGAGGCAGATGCGCTCCTGGGGTGCGACGGAGAGTTCGGCATTTTCGATCAGGGGCGTGCCGCCGAAAGTCAGCGCCACCCCCTGCAGATGAAGAAGCGGAGGAGCCATGACGGTCGTTTACGCGTTTTCGCGCGCCGGGTTAAGTGGCGTTTCGCCCAAAGTTTCTGATCAGCGCTGACGCATGATCACGAACAGGCCGGGATCCATGCGCGAAACGAAATCCACCTCCTCGAGCGCCACGGTCGTGGTGAAGCCCTGCGGGTCGCGGATGCGCCAGCGCTTCAGGTCCGACACGCGATCATCGAAGGTGAGCGTCACCCGCGAGGTTCCGCCCAAGGTCGAGCGATCCTCGAGCTGGATATCGATCTCGTCGTCATGGCGCTCGACACCGAGCACGCTGACGTCACGCCCCAGATTGACGCGCGAGCCGAGCAGGAATTTCAGCGGCGTCTGCGAAATCGGGTAGAGATCCTGCGTGTTCAGCCGGCTGTCCTGGATCGCGACCTGTCGCCCATCCGCGACGACCTGAAGCGTGGCCGGCTCGTCGTAATCGAAGCGCAGGCGCCCGGGGCGGTGGACATAGAGCTCGCCCGTCAGCCGGTCACCATTGGCGTTCATCTGCGTGAAGCTGGCATACATGGTGGTGATGCCGTTGAAGAAGTCGTTGGCGCGCGCCACGATCTGCTCGGCGCTCAAATTCTCGGCGGTGCTACCCGCCACCGGCTGCGCTGGCGCCTGTCCGGGCGCCACGCCGCGCACACCCGCCGGCGGCTCGGGCAGCTGTGCCTGGGCGACGCGCAGATTCTCGGGGCGCGGTGGTGGCACGACGTCGATCTGCCAGAAGGCCCGCTGTACGGTCTCCGCAGCGACCGGGCCGGCGCCGATCGGAAGCACCGGTGCCAGCACGGCGCCGGCCAGCAAGGCGAAAGCCAGCCCGCGCAATCGCGCAGCATGACGCGAAGCCCGCGCCTCCTGCGTGTGAACCCTCTGCTTCACCATACCCTCAACCATGCATCGTCATCCCGTATCCGGTGCGGGTGCGAACCATCACACCACGCTGAACCTCTTGCGCAGGCGTAACGTCCGGCTGTGGCAAAACCGCGACTCCTTCCGGGCGCATGCGCGGCATATCCGGCTCCAGACAGCCTCAATCATCGCCGTTTCCGTAGCGATCCTCCGGCGCTTCAATCAGGATCTCGCGTTTTCCGGCATTGTTGGGCGCCCCGACGATGCCCTCGTTCTCCATCCGCTCCATCAGCGAGGCGGCCCGGTTGTAGCCGATCTGCAGACGGCGCTGGATGTAGGACGTCGAGGCTTTCTTGTCGCGCAGGACCACTGCCACGGCCTGGTCGTAGAGATCGGCGCCGGGATCACCGAACGAGCCCTTGTCGAACACGGCGCCGCCATCATCGCTGCCTCCGCCGCCGGAGCCGCCCTCATCCTCCTCGGAAGTGACGGCATCGAGATAGGCGGGGCGCCCCTGCGTCTTGAGATGGGCCACGACATGCTCGACCTCGTCATCGGAGACGAAGGGCCCGTGCACGCGGG
>PXAW01000501.1 GCA_003567055.1 Hyphomicrobiales bacterium | reverse complement strand
GGATCTGGTCGAGCAGTTCGGGCAGCATGGGCGCGTCGCCCACGTCACTGGTGGTGAACTCCGCTGCCCGAATTTCCAGTGTTTTCTCATCGATTCCGATGTGGATCTTGCGCCAGACACGTCGTTTGGGGCCACCATGCTTGCGGGCGTTCCATTCGCCTTCACCCTCGACCTTGATGCCGGTGCTGTCGACCAGCAGGTGCAGGGGGCCGTCGGAGCCGCGGTAGGGGATGTTGACCTTGAGGGTCTTCTGCCGGCGCGACAGCGTGCTGAAGTCAGGCACTTTCCAGTCCAGGCCGATGAGCCGCAGCAGGCTCTCGACAAATCCTGTCGTCTGCCTGAGCGCCATACCAAACAGCACCTTCATCGTCAGGCAGGTCTGGATCGCGGCATCGCTGTAGTCGGGCTGGCGCCCGCGCTTGCCCGTCGGCGCGGCGTCCCAGGTCATGGCGGGATCAAACCAGATCGTCAGCGAGCCGCGGCGCTTGAGCGCTTCGTTGTAGGCTGGCCAGTTCCGGGTCTTGTAGGCGGGGGGTGTCGGTCTGCTCATGTGCCCCAGCTATCATGCTGGAGTCATGACATGAATCCCCTCAGGCGATTTGTGCAACAGAGCCCGTCTCAAACGGACCTTGCGTGCCTCTTTCGTTCTGCCGGGTCAGGATCGGTACCACGCCTGCACCGACGAGTGCGGGCCTGCTCTGCGAGAGGGTCATGCGTCATCCGGGGCAAGCCGGGCCCGGCCGTCAGCCCGGATTGAGCCGTTGCCGAATTCTGGCACTATGCGGGCAGTGCTCCGAGGCTGACGCGTCTTTCCGGCTCCCTGGGATTTACAAACATATAGAAACACTTGCACGACATGTCAGAACACCAGCGCGCTGGGATCCGGGGATGGCAGGGTCGTCAGGGATCCGGTGCCGACAACGTAGAGGCTGATATCCTGCGCTGCAAGAAGGTCGGAATGTGTCAGCCAGGTATCCGCGCCGAGCCTTTGCGGAGTATTCTGGTCATGATCGAACAGAAACAGATTGACCGCCGCGCTCTGCTCGATCCCGACTGCCATCCTCAGCGCCATCAGGGCGTCATTGCCGGTTATCCTGCCGTCGCCATTTACGTCTGCGGATAGCTGCACGAATTCCGACAGAGCCCCGGAATTCGGTGCCACGCCGACGGCAAGCCTGAGAATATCAAGCGCGTCTGTCGCGGTGGGCGGTTTGATCGTTGTGGTCTTGAAGGACAGCAACATGTCATCGAGATCCTGCAACGCCCCCCCAAGATCGAATGTGAACTGGTGTTGCGAAACCTTCTCTCCATCGATTGATACCGACCCGCATTGGCTGGTCAGGACCAGATCGCCCAGATCCGGGCCATGGACCTGCACCGTCACCGGGCCTGGGGCCGGATCGGCGGGTGCGGTCGGTCCGGGATCAGTCTGCGCTTCTTCACCGGACAGGACGCCTGACAGGAGATACTCCGATGGCACTGGCGTTTCGGAGCGCGGACTCTCGTCCGAGACAGTCGAAACACCGAGAATCGACGAGATGTCGAGGAGTTGGGCATATTCAGAGACGATGTCATCGACACTGTGCCCCTGCGTCCAGAGATCTGTCGCGCCCTCCAGGGCCAGGGGGTCCCCGAAACCCGGAAGGATGATCCGCTGCTGGCCCGAAGCGATGGAGATTTCAACATTGCCCCAATCGTTGACAGCGGCATGGTCAAGCACGAAGTCCCGGGCGCTGATGGCGCCGGGCTCCAGAAAACCGCTGTCAAGAAACAGCTTGTGGCCCTGCCGGGGGTCGAAATTCTCGATCCGCACGACACGGGTCGCCCCGTCGATGAACAGTTCGGTGCCTTCTCCATGAAGGAAGACATGTTCACGCGCGGTGCCCGAGAAGAACTGGTCGTGATCTCCGTGCAGGTGAACGGTGTTGCTGCCGCCATTGCCGAAAACCTGGTTGTGATTGCCGAAACTGGTGATCTCGTCATTGCCTGTTCCGCCGATGATCACATCCCGGCCGTTGCCCCCGACAATGGTGTTCCGCCCGGCATTTGCGAAAACGAAGCTGTTTCCGACCGCGCCTGTGTCGCTGATGTCCGGATCGGAGGCGAATATCCGGTCGTTTCCGGTTCCGCCGAAGATGATGTTCGAACCGGGGCCACCAACGATCCTGTTGTTCCCGGATTCGACTGAAATGATGTCATTCCCCTCGCCGCCATGGATGACATCATTGCCGGAACCACCGACGATGCGGTCGTTGCCCGGCCCGCCAACAAGCCTGTTGTCCCCCTGAGCCGCGATCAGGACATCGTCCCCCTCTCCGCCCCAGAGGGTATTGCCATGCTTTCCGGTGGCAATCAGGACGTCATTGCCCGCACCGCCGCCAACCCGGTTGTTCGATCCGGTGATGATGAAGACATCGTCGGTATCGTCCCCGTAGGCTGTTGTGTCATCCTGAATGTAGCGGATGTCCGTGTCCCTGAAGCCGGATGTCAGGGCCTGCCCTGCAAACGGGGTCTTGTCGGCCAGGCGTGCCGCGCCGGTTTCGTTATGTGCAAAGAGGAACGCCGCGACCTGATAATCCTGTTCGAACTCGAAGCTGAGCGTGCCGCCTTCGATCGTGAACGCCATCGCTTCGATGGAGGGCGCCGAATAGAGCTTTGCTTCCTCGGTCTGGGCGACGACCGGTGATTTCGGTATGCCGTACTGATCATGCCAATCGGGCGGGATGTCATGAAGGATGGACAGGCCCCACCCCTTGATCG
>PXAW01000394.1 GCA_003567055.1 Hyphomicrobiales bacterium | reverse complement strand
GGCTCGCGCTCGGCGCGGATCTGGAGCCATTTCGCGACGAGGGCCCGCACGCCGGGATGCGTCGCGACATTGGCGACAGCGGGACCGAACCAGCTTCTGACCTCGGCACTCATGACGACCCCGTTCGGCAGTTTCGCGCACGCCTTGAAGGCGCGGCAATCACCCCACGCCCGCCGGCGTGGCGATCATTGTCGAGCCGACAACTTTGGGGAGATTTCGCCGCTTGGCAACCCGCTATCGTCATCGGCGGCGGGGCCTGCATCAAAATTGCGTCTTGAGCCGCGCTCACGAAAGGTTTACAGAGGATCGGTAATGATCCGGCATGATCCGGATGCGACGAGATACGGGAGACGAGCCTTGGCGATGGCCGGCTCACAGCGCGAGACGATCGAAGGCAGCGCCTGCATTGCAGCGTCTGTCCGCGCCCCCGCCTGCGCGCCGCTCGCCGCCGGCGCGCTTCTTCTCGGCCTGCTTCTCCTTATCAGCCCCTGAGGGCCGGCAGGGCTTTGCGCCTTGGCCTTCAGGGGAGACCGATTGCCACCGTGACGTGACGCATCCCGCGACAGGTGATGCTCCGCCACCGAAGAGTTTCGCCCGCACAATCAGAATAACGGGCAATACGACCAAGGAACGATGACATGGCCGACCAGAACACCGCCAAAGACCGCGTATTGATCTTCGACACCACCCTGCGCGACGGCGAGCAATGCCCCGGCGCGACGATGACGCTGGGCGAAAAGCTCGAAGTCGCCGAATTGCTCGACACGATGGGCGTCGACATCATCGAGGCCGGTTTCCCGATCGCCTCGATCGGTGATTTCGAGGCGGTCTCCAAGATCGCATCGCTCGTGAAGAACGCCACCGTGGCCGGTCTCTCGCGCGCCGCGCACAAGGATATCGACCGGGCGGCGGAAGCGGTGCGCCACGCTGCGCGCCCGCGCATCCATACCTTTCTCTCCACCTCGCCCGTGCATATGAAGTTCAAGCTGCAGCTCGAGCCGGAAGCCGTGCTCGAACACGTGATCTCGTCGGTGACGCGCGCGCGCAACCATGTCGATGACGTGGAATGGTCGGCGGAAGACGGCACGCGCACGGAATTCGACTTCCTCTGCCGCTGCGTCGAGGCCGCGATCAAGGCGGGTGCCAGCACGATCAACATCCCCGATACGGTGGGCTATACCACGCCGGAAGAGTATCGCGACCTGTTCATCAAGGTGCGCGAGAACGTGCCGAATTCCGACAAGGCGGTCTTCTCGGTGCATTGCCACAACGATCTCGGCATGGCGGTGGCGAATTCGCTGGCCGGTGTCGCGGGCGGTGCGCGCCAGATCGAATGCACCATCAACGGTATCGGGGAGCGCGCGGGCAATGCGGCGCTCGAAGAGATCGTGATGGCGATCAAGACCCGCAACGACGCCTTCCCGTATGAAACCGGCATCGTCACCGAGATGCTGACCAAGGCCTCGAAGGCGGTGGCGCACGCGACCTCCTTCCCGGTGCAGTACAACAAGGCCATTGTCGGGCGCAACGCCTTTGCGCATGAGAGCGGCATCCACCAGGACGGCATGCTCAAGCATACCCAGACCTACGAGATCATGACCCCGGAATCGGTCGGCGTCTCCAAGACCTCGCTGGTGCTCGGCAAGCATTCCGGTCGCGCCGCCCTGAAGAACAAGCTGGAGGAGATGGGCTACGAACTGTCCGACAACCAGTTCCAGGACGTGTTCGTGCGCTTCAAGGCGCTCACCGACCGCAAGAAGACCATCTATGACGAGGATCTCGAGGCGCTGGTCGACGAGAAGCTGGCCGAGGCGCATGAGCGCATCCGCGTCGTCTCGCTGACCGTGATCGCCGGCACACGTGGCCCGCAGCGGGCGCTGCTCAAGCTCGATATCGGTGGCGATATCCGCGCCGACGAGGCGGATGGCAACGGGCCCGTCGATGCCGTGTTCAACGCGATCAGCACGCTCGTGCCGCACGAGGCGGTGCTCGAATTGTATCAGGTCCATGCCGTGACCGAGGGGACCGATGCGCAGGCGGAGGTCTCGGTGCGGCTGCATGCCAATGGCCGCTCGGTGACCGGGCGCGGCGCCGATCCCGATACGCTCGTCGCCTCGGCCAAGGCCTATCTCTCGGCGCTCAACAAGCTGCTCGCGCGCGGCGAGGGGCTGCACGCCCAGCACGCGGCGGAATAGGGATTGCCGCAGCTCAAAGCGAATGAAGCCCGGGCCGGATCGCGATGATCCGGCCCGTCTCGTTTCAGAAGCGGTTGAGCGGCAGCTTGACGTAATGGCGCCCGTCATCCTCCGCCGGGGGCAGACGCCCGCCGCGCAGATTGATCTGCAAGGCCGCCAGAATGCGGTCGGGCAGGGCCAGCGTCTTGTCGCGCGTCTCGCGACGATCGATCCAGGCCTCGCGGGTGACGCCGTCCTTCACGTGGATGTTGCCGGCGCGATGCTCGGCGACGGTCGCCTCCCACATCGGCTCCTTGCGCTCGGCGGTGCCGTAATCATGACCGACATAAAGCCGCGTCTCGCCGGGCAGGTCGAGAATGGCGCGGATCGAATCCCACAGTTCCGAGGCGTTGCCGCCGGGGAAATCGGCGCGCGATGTGCCGGCATCCGGATACATCAGCGTGTCATGCACGAAGGCGGCATCGCCCACCACATAGGTGATCGAGCCGAGCGTATGGCCCGGCGAGAGCATGACGCGGGCCTCGATCTCGCCGATGCGGAAGGTCTCGCCCTCCTTGAACAGGTGGT
>PXAW01000366.1 GCA_003567055.1 Hyphomicrobiales bacterium | reverse complement strand
GATGTCGGCGATCTCGATCTCGCCATCGTTCACTATCAGGGCGGCGCTCCTGCGCGCCAGGATCTGCTCGCCGGCAATATCGACATGATGTTCGCTGCGACGCTCGAAGTGCTTCCGCTCCTCGAGGCCGAGAGCACGGTCGGCATTGCCGTCACGACACGGGACCGGCTCGATGCCGCGCCGGACCTTCCGACTGTCGAAGAGGCGATGGGTCTCGATTTCTTCGAGGCCGTGTTCTGGCAAACACTCGTGACGCCGGCGGGGACTCCGGACGATGTCGTCGAGCGCCTTCGGTCGGCCATGGAAGTGGTCGGGCAGGATGAAGAGCTTCGCGCAGCGCTCGCCGAGCAGGGTGTTCTCCTGAACGTGACCGATCACGAGGCCGTCGTCGAGCGGCTTGGAACGGCCGAGGATGTCTTCGGCCCGCTTCTGGAACGCGCGGCAAGCTCCGACTGACCGGCGCTTGATGGATACGAGGCCGGCATCAACTGGTGCCGGCCGATCCGTTCCCGTGATGCAGCCAGGAGCCCAACGTGCAAAAGATCGTCGTCTGCGGCCCGATAGACCAGAGCGGGCTCGAAATCCTGATGCCGCGTTTTGAGGTCTGTGTCGTCGAATCCGGAGATGAGCAGAGATTCGAGGCGGAGCTTCGAACGGCATCCGGGGCAATTCTCAAATATCGGACTCTTACTTCGGATCATCTGGAGCATGCCCCCGATCTGGGGATCATCTCCCGGCATGGCGTCGGATATGACAGTGTCGATGTCGACGCGCTGCGCCGGCGCGGGATCCGGCTGACCATCACGAATGGTGCGAACGCCGTCGCGGTGGCAGAGCATACGGTCGCGCTGATACTCGCGACGTTGAAGGGGCTGGTCGGGGCGAATGCGAGCGTGCGCGCGGGCAAATGGCACGGCGATCTGCCGCCGATTTCCGATCTCGCCGGCAAGCGGGTTCTGGTCATCGGTGCCGGCAAGATCGGGCAGGGCGTCATGCAGCGGCTGTCCGGGTTCGAATGCGACGTCACATATTATGACCCGGCGCTGGCCGCCGCGCCGGAGCCGGAATTCGGGTCACGCGTGAGCGATCTGCCACAAGCCCTCGCGCAAGCCGATATCGTCACATTGCATGTGCCGCTGATGCCCGCCACGCGATATCTTGTCGATCCGTTCGCCTGCAAGCCCGGCGCCATCATCATCAACACTGCCCGGGGCGGACTCGTCGACGAGCGGGCCCTGACGCAGGCTCTCGAAACCGGGCATCTCGCCGCGGTCGGTCTGGATGTGTTCGAAGAGGAGCCGGTGAAGGGGCGTCCGTCATTGCCCGATAATGGTCGAAGCGTTCTGACGCCCCATGTCGCGGCGCTTTCCGATACGACGAACCGGCGGATGGCCGTCCATGCCGCCACGAATATCGTGCGCTTCTTCGACGGCGCTTTGCTCGAACAAGACATCATCGTCTGAGAAAGCTGCTGTCATGTCGCGGATGTATTCGGTTACGGATTATGAAAAGGCTGCGCGACGGCTGCTTCCGCGTTGTGTATGGGAATACCTGCAGGGCGGCACCGAAGACATGCTCAGTCGCGATCGCAACCGTGCGGCATTCCACGATTTCGCCTTCACCTCCCGCGTCCTGCGCGACGTGTCCGCGCCGTCGATGACCACGGAGCTCTTCGGTGAGCGCTACAGCCTGCCCGTCGGCATGGCCCCGACCGGTCTCGCCGGCATGATGCGCCATGATTGCGACGTGCTCATCGCGAAGAGTTTCCATGAGAATGCCTTGCCGTACGTGATCAGCGCTTCGTCGGTGGTTCCGATGGAGGAGCTGGTCAAACACGCCCCCGGCGCCTGGTATCAGGCCTATTTCCCCGATGACAGAGAGCGCATTGATCGCATCTGTACCCGGCTCGAAAACTGCGGCATCACGAATCTGATCGTGACTGTCGATGTTCCGGTGGCGGCCAATCGGGAGAATATCAAGCGACGGGATTTCAACATCCCGTTCCGGATGACGCCTTCGCTGGCGCTCGACGGGTTACGGCATCCGCGCTGGATGCTGGGCACGCTCGTGCCGACGCTGCGCACGCGCGGGATCCCGCGTTTCGCCAACCTCTATGAAGAGATCGGGACGCGGATCACCGAGGATCCGCCCCAGGGTTTTCGTGGCGGTCGGGACCGGCTTTCCTGGCGCACCATGTCATGGCTGCGCGACAGGTGGCGCGGCAAGCTGATCCTGAAGGGCATCCTGCATCCGCAGGATGCTCTCGAAGCCTGCGATCTCGGCATGGACGCGATCGTGGTTTCGAACCATGGCGGGCGGCAGCTCGATTACACGATCTCGACGCTCGCGGCCCTCGAATCCGTGGTCGGTGCGGTGCGCGATCGGATCGCTGTCTTCTTCGATGGCGGGGTCACGCGCGGCACGCATGTCCTCATGGCGCTCGCGCTAGGTGCGCAATTCGTCTTCGCGGGGCGCGCCTTCCTCTACGGCGCTGCCGTTGCCGGGCAGGGCGGTGTCGATCACGTCATCGACATCATCCGCCGGGAGCTCCTGACGGATATGGCCTTGCTCGGGACCGCGCATCTGGAGGAGCTTCGCTCCGGGGACATCCTCCAGCGCGCCGCTCCCCTGAAATGCGGAGTTCACGCATGATCCTGAGACAAAACCGACTTGCCGGGCTGGCCGTCATCTGTATCGGCGCTGCGGTTCTTGTTTATGCGCAACGCTATGGCTTCGGCACGATTGCCCGGATCGGCCCGGGTTTCTTC
>PXAW01000301.1 GCA_003567055.1 Hyphomicrobiales bacterium | reverse complement strand
GGATCGTGCTGCTGCCCCGGCTCGCGCAACAGGCGACGACCGGTACGCCGAGCGGCTTTCGCACGCTCGCGCGCCGCGCCCGCTTCGACGCGTTGCTGCTCGCGCTTCCCGCCGCGATCGGTCTCGTCCTGCTGGCGCAGCCGATCACCACGGCATTATTCGCGCGCGGCGCCTTTGATGCGGCGGATGCGCGCGCCACGGCGGGATTGCTCGCCGGCCTCGCCTGCGGCCTGCCCTTCGCCGTGCTGACGCGGATCAACGAGCAGATCCTCTTTGCCCGCCAGCGCATGCGCGCCCCCGCCCTCGTCGCTCTGGCGAGTTTCGCCCTCGCCCTGCCCGCCTGCGCGCTCGGCGCGAACCTCGCCGGTGCGACCGGGCTCGGGCTGGGCATCGCCTTCGCCTTTGCCGGGCAATGGCTTGCGCTGCATCTGGTCGCGCGCGAGCGGGATCGACGCAGGCGGCCCCGCCATACGACGCTGATCCGCCGGCGGCTTGCGCGCCTGATCGCCGCCAATGCCGCCTTCGCGCTCTTCGTCCTCGGCGCGCAGGCATTCCTGCCCCTGACCAGCCTCCCCGTCCTGATCGGCTTCTGCCTCGCCGCCATGCTCGTCTACGGCCTGATCGCGATGCTCACGGGGCTCGCCGGGCGCCATGATCCCCGGCACGCGATGCGCCGGTCACACAGGGCGGCCTGACGCAAGCCCGGTGTGGCCTCCCTGCCCTTGCATCCCGTCGCGGCTTGCCATAATCCCGCTATGCGCGCGTTTGGGTCGGCGCGAAAGGGGTATGTCGATGGCCGGTTTTGAGGAATTGGTGTTTTCCGGTGTGCAGCCGACGGGCAATCTGCATCTGGGGAATTATCTCGGTGCGATCAGCCGCTTCGTCACCATGCAGGAGAATTATTCCTGCATCTATTGCGTGGTCGATCTGCACGCCATCACCGTGCCGCAGGATCCGCGCCTGCTCAAGGACCAGATCCGCGAGGTCACGGCCGCCTTCATCGCCGCCGGCATCGATCCGAAGAAGAACATCGTCTTCAACCAGTCGCAGGTGCCCCAGCATGCCGAGCTCGCCTGGGTGTTCAACTGCGTGGCGCGGATGGGCTGGCTCAGCCGCATGACGCAGTTCAAGGAGAAGGCCGGCAAGGATCGCGAGAACGCCTCGGTGGGGCTGTTCGCCTATCCGACGCTGATGGCCGCCGACATTCTCGTCTACCGCGCCACCCATGTCCCCGTGGGCGACGACCAGAAGCAGCATCTCGAACTCTCGCGCGACATCGCCCAGAAATTCAACAATGACTGGGCCGAGATGATCGCCGAGCTCGGCCATGGCGAGGAATATTTCCCGCAGCCGGAGCCGCTGATCCAGGGCCCGGCGACGCGGATCATGAGCCTGCGCGACGGCACCAAGAAGATGTCGAAATCCGATCCCTCGGATTACTCGCGCATCAATCTGACCGACAATGCCGATGTGATCGCCCAGAAGGTCCGCAAGGCCAAGACCGATCCCGAGCCCCTGCCGAGTGCGCTGGAGGGCCTCGAAGGGCGCCCGGAGGCGGATAATCTCGTCGGCATCTTCTCGGCGCTTCGCGACATGCCGCGTCAGAGCGTGCTCGACGAATTCGGCGGTGCGCAATTCTCCACCTTCAAGGGCGCGCTCGTCGATCTCGCCGTGGAGAAGCTCGCCCCGATCGCCGGCGAGATGCGCCGGCTGACCGCCGATCCCGGCCATATCGACGCGATCCTCGCCGATGGCGCCGACCGGGCCGAGGCGATCGCATCGAAGACCATGAACGACGTGCGCGACATTCTCGGCTTCGTGCGTCGCTCCTGAGCGCTCAGCTGTCGCCGCCATGGTTGTCGGCGGCGGCGCGGGGCGCTAAACCCTCTGGGGGGCCTGCGCGCCCTGCCTGAACGAATCGCTTTCTCCAGACTGGACGCGCCTCATGCTCGCTGTTCTCGACGTCATCATGCTGGCCCTGCGGATCTATACCTGGCTCGTCATCGCCATGGTGATCATGAGCTGGCTCGTGGCTTTCGGCGTGATCAACACGCGCAACGATTTCGTGCGCATGATCTTCGATTTCCTCCACCGGGTGACCGAACCGGTCCTGTCGCGCATCAGGCGGATCATGCCCGATCTCGGCGGAATCGATCTCTCGCCGATCATCCTGCTGCTCGGCATCTTCTTCCTGCAGCAGGTCATCATCCGCTACCTCTACCCGATCGCCTTCTGATCATGACCGGGGCGCCCTCACCTGCGCGCCCCGCCTGGAGGGAGCGCGACGACGGGATCAGCCTCGATCTGCGCGTCACGCCCGGCGCCAGGCAGGCCGGGATCCGGGGCGTTCAGGATGTGGGCGAGGGCCGGGTCGCGCTCGCCGTCGCCGTGCGCGCGAAAGCGCAAGACGGCAAGGCCAACAAGGCCGTGATCGCGCTGATCGCCGGGGCGCTGGGCATCGCCCCCGCCCGGATCAGCCTCATGACCGGGGCGAGCGCACGGCTCAAGAGCCTGCATCTGGAAGGCGACCCGCAAACGCTCGCGCAATCCGTTTCAACCCTGCTCGCAGAGCGCGGGCCCATTGCCGACCATTCATCGTATCAGGGATCAGCATCATGAGCGCCACCATCATCGACGGAAAGGCCGTCGCCGCCGATCTGCGCAGCCGTCTTGCTGGCGAAGTCGCGAGCCTCGCCGGCACCGGGATCACGCCCGGCCTCGCCGTGGTGCTGGTGGGCGAGGATCCGGCGAGCCAGGTCTATGTGCGCAACAAGGCGAAGCAGACCCGCGAGATCGGCATGGCCTCCTTCGAGCACCGCCTGCCCGCCGACACGCCCGAGGCCGATCTGCTGGCGCTGGTCGCCCAGCTCAATGCCGATGACGCGGTCGACGGCATCCTCGTGCAGCTGCCCCTGCCTGATCATATCGATGCGCAGAAGGTGATCGCGGCGATCGATCCGGACAAGGATGTCGATGGGTTCCACCCGGTCAATGCCGGGCGCCTCGCCACCGGCCTGCCCGGCCTCGTACCCTGCACGCCGCTCGGCTGCGTGATCCTCGCCAAGAGTGCGAGCGCCGATCTCTCCGGGATGGAAGCGGTGGTGGTGGGGCGCTCCAACATCGTCGGCAAGCCGGTGGCGCAATTGCTGCTGGCGGAGAACTGCACCATCACCATCGCCCATTCGCGCAGCCGCGATCTCCCCGCGATCTGCCGGCGCGCCGATCTCCTCGTCGCCGCAGTCGGGCGCCCCGAAATGGTGCGTGGCGACTGGATCAAGCCGGGCGCCATCGTCATCGATGTCGGGATCAACCGGGTGCCCAATCCTGAAGCGGGGGAGGGCAAGACCCGCCTCGTCGGCGATGTCGCCTTTGACGAGGCGCGCGACGTCGCGGGCGCGATCACCCCGGTTCCCGGTGGCGTCGGGCCGATGACCATCGCCTGCCTGTTGCAGAACACGCTGACCGCCGCGCGGCAGCGCCGGCGCTGAGCCGGGCGATTCAGCCGGCGGGGGCTGCCTCGGCTTCGTCCTCCATGGCGAAACCATCCTCCGCGAACCAGCGGCGCAGCTTGCGCATGCCCTGTTCGCGGATCTGCCGGATACGCTCGCGCGACACGGCATGGGTCTCGGCGAGCTCGCTCAGCGTGCGCGGCGGGTCGGAGACGTAATAATCGATCACGATGGCGCGCTCGCGCGGCGGCAGGCGGTCGAGATAACCGGCGAGATGGGTGCGCAGCTTCTCGCGGCTCAGGCTGTCGAGGGCTTGCGCTTCCGGGTCGGGGGCGTTCTCGTCGACGATGTCGAGCGCCTCGCCTTCATCCGAATCCTCCTCCGGTCGCTGATCGAGGGAGACGTCGCGTACGCTCATGCGCTCGCGCAGGGTCGCGATCCGCTTTTCCGGAAGCTGCATGATGCGCGACAATTCCGCATTGATCTGCGCATCATTCGGCTGCTCGCCATGGGTGAGACCATGGCGGCTCTCCAGCCGGCGCAGATGCAGATAGATCATCTTCTGCGCCGCCGAGGAACCGATCTGGACCATGGCCCAGTTGCGCACCCGGTATTCCTGGATCTCCGCCCGGATCCACCAGCGGGCATAGGTCGAAAAGCGCACGCCCTTGTCCGGATCGAACCGGTCGGCGGCCTTCATCAGGCCGAGATAGGCCTGCTGCATCAGGTCATCGTGATTCTCGCCGCTGCGCCCGGCCATGCGGGCGACGGCGCCCTGGGCGAGGCGGCGATGGGCAAGGATCAGCCGGTCGCGCGCGCTCCGGTCACCGCGCTCCCGCCAGGCCCGCGCCAGCGCCGTCTCGGTCGGCTGGTCGAGCTGGTCGTAACGCCCGAGCGGGCGGCTGTCGGCTGCCTCGAAGGGAACATGGATATTCATCACGCGCCTCTTTAATTTCGATACGAAACTAAGTCCTCGGTGCGCGCCCGTCAATCCAGTTTCGAAACGCTATCAGATCCGGCAGAGGAGCCGACACAACGGCAAGACCCGGGCCGGGTCCCCTGGCGCTGGCGGTTACCCCTTGTCAGAACGCAAACACCGGGCAACAAGGGGCGATCACAGGACGTTGGGGCATGATCCGCTATGCAGCACCATGAGGCGATCGCTGAGGAAGATGTTGCCGGGCGCCCGGGTGTGCCTGCACATCGGCGTCTCGTCTTCACCGAAAAGCGGTCCCCATATGCGCTGGTGATCCCGATACTCGATGAGGGCGAACGCATCCGGGCACAATTGCGGCGTATCGCCCAGGCCGGAATCGCAGTCGACGTCATCATCGCCGATGGCGGCTCGCGCGATGGTGCGGTCGATGACACCATCGCGAACGAGACGGGCATTCGCGCCATACTGGTCAAGACCGGGCCCGGCGCGCTCGGCGCGCAGCTGCGCATGGCGTATGACTGGTGCCTCGACCAGGGTTATGACGGCATCGTCACCATCGACGGCAACGGCAAGGATGGCATCGCGGCGATCGGCGACATGATCGCGAAGCTTCGCGAAGGCTACGATTACGTTCAGGGCTCGCGCTACAGACCCGGCGGAGAGGCGATCAACACGCCGTTCGAACGCACATTGGGTAACCGTTATCTCCATGCGCCACTGCTGAGCCTCGCAGCCCGCTTTCGCTATAGCGACACGACGAACGGATTTCGCGCCTATTCGGCGCGCCTCCTGCGCGATCCGCAACTCGCCCTGTTTCGCGACGTCTTCTCACGCTACGAATTGCTCTTCCACATCAGCGCAATGGCGCCGCGGCTCGGCTTTCGCTGCATCGAGATCGCGGTTTCGCGGCGCTATCCCGATAATGGCCGGGTCCCCACCAAGATTACCGGCTTTGCCGGCAAGGCGGCCCTGCTCGGCCAGACGCTCAACGCGGCATGCGGCAATTACGCCCCGTCCGGCGTCGCGGCACCGATGCGGCATGCCGGCCTGCTTTTCGGTTTCGCCGTCACGACGCTGATCGTGCTGACGCTGGCTATCGCATGGCGCGCGCCGCCCTATTCGCCCGACAGCTTCGCCTATTACGCGCTGGCGCAGACGCTCGTCACGGATTTCCAGCGCATCGGACATCTGCGATCCTACTGGAGCGAGTGGTACAGCGCCGCCTTCCCGCCGCTCTGGCCGGCGCTCTGGGCCGGCATCGACGCGCTGACGGGAACGGCAGCGCGGGCCGGTCTGGTCGGCGCAACGCTCGCCGCAGGGGCCTTTGCCACGTTCACCGAAGCCGCGACGCGTCGGCTGACCGGGACGCGCTGGCTCGGACTCGCCATCGCCGTCATGATCCTGATGCATCAGGGGTTTCTCGAGGAATGGAGCGCCGCGCGGGCCGTGCCGCTGCATATGGCTCTGCTGGCCGGCCTGCTTTATCTGCTCGCCGCACGCCCTGCCGATCACCCGGGACCTGCCCTTGCCGGCCTTCTCGGCCTGATCTGCGGCCTTGCCGTGATGGCCCGTTTCGATGCGCTACCCTTTGCGCTCGCCATGGCGCTCGGGCTCGTTGTCTGGACACGCTCGGCCTTCGTACTGATCGCCTTTGTCGGCGCGCTCGCGCTGGCGATCTCGCCCTGGATCGCCTATTCGCTGAACACCTTCGGCAGCCCTTTCGTCACTGATAACGGCTGGGTCGCGGTCTCGGCCGATTCACGCGCCTTCGTTACCGACTGGCCGACCGGCACCGGCCCAACGCTGTTTGAAGCCCCGCTCGCCTGGCTCCTGCTCGCGCTGGAGCGCCTCCCGATGCTGTTCGCGCGCGCCTTCGGTTCGGCGGGGACCTGGCCGACCATCGCGCTCGTGGCGATGCTGCTCGTCCTTATCGGCCTGTTGAGCCTGTTCTATCGCGGCGGTGCACCGCGCATGGCATTGCGCAAGACGCCGGAATGGCAGCGCATGGAACCGGTTCTGGTATTGCTCGTCTTTGCGATCGTGGCCGGATGGCCCGCCTATCTCGCGACGGGCTATATCCATGGCCGCTATTTCACACCCTTTGCCTGGATCGGCCTGCTGGCACTGTTTTCGGCGCTGCTCCTGCCTCTGCGCGCAGGGCGTCAGCGCGAGATCGTCGCGGGCGGCCTGTTGATCGCGGCACTGATTGCCGCTCTGGCCGGGCTGGTGCGCATCGAGCGGGCGGCGCATGGCTTTCCCGCCTATGACGGCTATGCCCGAATCGCCCCCTGCCTCAGCGCGCAAAATCCAGATGCGCCCGTACTCGTCGGCAACCCTGTGATCGCGGCCCAGCTCGACGCCGTGCACGATGTGCGCACCGGTTTCGTTCCCCGCAACATCATGCGCGGAGACGCGGATGCCGGCGATGTCGCCAGCTTCATCACCGTGCATGGCTTCACCCATCTCTACGATCCGGGCGCAGCCGCCCGCAGGGTCCTCCCCGTTCGCGAGATCGGCGCGGAGGGCCCCGATTGCGGCCCCTCCTGGCTGCGCCTGCGCGTACCCGGATGACTTCAATGCGCATCGCCGTCATCCTGCCCCGCAACATGCATTTCGGCCCGGCCGGCGCCACGTCGATCGATCTGTGCGCGCGCGACGCGGTACTGCACAGCCGCTACGGCGCCGATATGCGCATCATCTGCGAGGATGCGCCGGGGCTCTACGAGGATATGCCGGTCGCGACGTTTTCCGGACGGGGTCTCTCCGGACGGAGCGTCGACGCGCGGATGCGTGACGCGGCCCGGGCGGTGGCGGCGCATGATCCCGATCTCGTCATCGTGCACCAGCACGCGCCGAGCGCCGCACGGCTCGCGCGCCTCATGCCGGATCGCCGTGTCGTGCTCTATCTGCACGGCATGCCGAAACGGCTGAGCGGGTTCCGGCGCTGGTGGCGCGCGCGCGATTACCGGGATCTCGCGGGGATGATCTTCGTCAGCGCAGCCGCACGCGACGCCTTTGCCGCGCTCTATCCCCCCGATGGCCGCCCGCGCATGGTCGTGCCCAACGGCATCGATCCGCAATTCTGGGCCGGCGATGATTCTGCCCGCGGCGATACGATCGTGATGGTGGGCCGCATCGAGCCGCAGAAGGGATCGCTCGCCGTGGCGCAGGCGCTCGCCGAAGTGCTGCCGCGCCATCCGGGCTGGCAGGCGCGCTTCATCGGGCCGATGGCCGGCGACCGGGCCTTTCGCGAGGCCTTCGCGCGCACGATAGCCCCCTGCCCCTCCATCACCCTGACCGGGGCACTGCCCTTCGATGAGGTGCGCAAGGAATGCCTGTCGGCGCGGATCGCGGTGCTCGCCTCGCATGCAGAGGGGTTCGGGCGCGTCGCCGTCGAGGCCTTCGCCGCCCGCCTCGCCCTCATCGCCACGCGGGCCGGCGGCCTCGGCGAGGTGATCGGCGATTGCGCATACGCGCTGCCCTCCCCCGAGCCGGCGCCGCTCGCGCAGGCCATCGAGACCCTGATCACCGATCCCGCCCTGCGCGAAGACCTCGCAACACGCGGCCATGCGCGCTTTCAGGCGCATTACACGACAGCTGCTTTTGCGGCGGCGTTCGATGCGGCGGTGGCGAGATTACGGTGAAACCGCGCCGCGCAGCACGGCTTTTGAGCCGCGTCCGTCGGCGCGGTCGCCCTACTCGATCTGCGGCGCGAACAATGCCATGAGCAAACCGGATACGAGCGGCCGGATCACTGGAAAATAAACGGAAATCCCGTAACCGATCAGAACGAGTCCCAGCGCGATATAGGCCAGCGAGACTTTCAGTGAGTTGAAATAGAGCGGCGCGCGGAGTGTATTGCGCATCGATCCGACACGGTTATCGACCTGCCGCGCCCAGTTGCGCCACGCTACTGCCAACGGAAGCATAATCGCAATTCCGATGGCGACAACGATATACTCAGCGAAAACAGTGCTGATGGCGTACATGCGCGGAAATGCTTCGGCCTCATGGAGATTGAGCCTCGGCTGGACAAAGATCGCGAGGATGCTGATCACGGCAACGGATGCCCAGATGGCCATCGCGCGGCCATGTGCTCGCCTGCGTTCGGTCTCCAGGGCACGGATTTCGCACGCGCGAACCGATGTGGCCACGGATTGGGCGAGTGAATCGTTTTCGAACTGAACGAGCTTCTTCCCCTGAAGCCCTTTTCCCGAACAGGCCTCGAAAGCCCGGGCATAGGCAATGACGCCCAGTGTTCGCGTCAGCGTTTCCGGATCCCCCTGACGTCTTTGACCGATGACATGATGATGTAGCGCGAACAGGAGCCTGTTGCGCCATTCGATATCAGCCGGATCGGTTTCTTGCAATCCGAGCAAAGTATCGGTCTGCGGCTCATGATGTTGATGGGCATGGGCGACATCGCGCAGGAAGAAATAGGCCTGCTCGGCCAGATAGCGCTCGTAATCGACGCCGCGCGCCTTTGCCTGTTCGATACTCTTGCCGCCCAGTTCCACATCCGTGAAAGCTGGCTTCGCGATGCGCACGACGCCGTCACGCGAGAGCGCGAACGCGATGCGGATCGGTGTGTGGTGGACCAGATAATTGTCTATCGACGCGCATTCGCCCTCGGGCGAGCGGTCAGGCCCGTAGGAACGGTTGCTGTTGATGGCTTTGATCGCCTCATCGGCTTTGCTCGCGATCTCGCCTTGCCCGGACATCCCGGGCGAACCGGCGACGGGCGCTGGCTTGAAGTCGGGAACGATGAAGACGGACCCGACGATGCGGGCATCGTTGTTCGACGTCTTTTGATCTGACCGCGCCGTGAGAACGAAAACGAATCTGCCGCTGCGATTCGAGATAGTATCCGTGAGCGATGGGAATAACGCATCGCTGAGTGCACGATACTGACGCACGACGATATAGCGAAAGTCGCCCGCATCCACGCGATTGGCGTATTCGGCGCGCTCTGGAAAGTCGGTATCCCCGATATGCCTGAACGAAAGACGCCCGACCGCCGTCGGAATCCAACCCGAATACGGCCAATCGACCGGGGTCTCAGCTGCGTTATTATCCGGCTCTTCTGATTCCACGTTTGAGCGACTCGACTGAAAGACGACCGCTCACTTCTAGCCGATGCTCTTTTCGATTGTAAACCATGCCGCACTGCACGCGCGAATCAGGCATCCAGTCGTCTTTGGGCCGGACACGCCCCATCAGGATATCGGTCCAGGAATCGATCCGCGCACGGTTCTTGCCCGCCTCCGTACGATCCACACGGAATCCGGACAACCCGATGACGATCAACAGCAAGCCGAGAAAAAATGCCGGGATTGCGGCGATGTAATGCAACATTTCCATGCAGTCCCCCACGAATCAATTTGTTGCGCAACTATAGACAGCACGATTCCGTCTGTGAATCGTTATCAGAACCACCCGTTTGCAACGATCGCTGCGCACGGGTGGTTCCGGATCTCACCCGGAAATCATATCCGGGAACGCCACCAGATCGTCACTCCGAATGGCGACGCGGGCGGCGGGGGCGGCGGTCGCCGCGGTCTTCGCGATCTTCCTCGCCGGTTTCACCGCGCGCCGCGCGCTCGGCTTCCCGCTCGGCCTTGATCTTCTCGGAGATGTCCTCGCCGCTCTCCTGGTCGACGACCTTCATCGACAGGCGCACCTTGCCGCGATCGTCCATGCCGAGGAACTTGACCTTCACGCTATCGCCTTCCTTGACCACATCCGTGACCTTGGCGACGCGCTGCGGGGCGAGTTCGGAGATGTGGACCAGACCGTCGCGCGAACCGAAGAAGTTCACGAAGGCGCCGAATTCCATCACCTTGACGACCTTGCCCTCGTAGATCTCGTCCTTTTCGGGCTCGGCCACGATCGAGCGGATCCAGTTCTTGGCCGCCGCGATCGACTTGCCGTCGGCAGAGGCGATCTTCACCGTGCCGTCATCCTCGATATTCACCTTGGCGCCGGTCTTCTCCACGATCTCGCGGATGACCTTGCCGCCGGTGCCGATGACTTCACGGATCTTGTCGCTCGGGATCTGCATCACCTCGATACGCGGGGCATGCTCACCGAGTTCGGCGCGCGGTGCGTCGAGGGCCTTCTGCATCTCCGCCAGGATGTGCGTGCGCCCACCCCTGGCCTGATCGAGCGCGACGCGCATGATCTCTTCGGTGATGCCGGCGATCTTGATGTCCATCTGCAGGGAGGTGATGCCCACCTCCGAGCCGGCCACCTTGAAGTCCATGTCGCCGAGATGATCCTCGTCGCCGAGAATGTCGGAGAGCACCGCGAAGCGCTCGCCCTCGAGGATCAGGCCCATGGCGATACCCGCCACCGGGCGGCGCAGGGGCACACCCGCATCCATCAGCGAGAGCGAGCCGCCGCAGACGGTCGCCATCGAGGAGGAACCGTTCGATTCCGTGATCTCGGAGACGAGACGCAGCGTGTAGGGGAATTCATGCGCCGGCGGCAGGACCGGACGCAGGGCGCGCCATGCCAGCTTGCCGTGGCCGATTTCGCGGCGCCCCGGCGAACCGACGCGGCCCGTCTCACCCACGGAGAAGGGCGGGAAGTTGTAGTGCAGCAGGAAGCGCTCCTTGCGGGTGCCCTCCAGCTCGTCGATGAACTGCTCGTCCTCGCCGGTGCCGAGCGTCGCCACGACGAGCGCCTGGGTCTCGCCACGGGTGAACAGGGCCGAACCGTGGGTGCGCGGCAGCACGCCGACTTCGGAGACGATCGGACGCACGGTCTTCACGTCGCGCCCGTCGATGCGCTCGCCCTCGTCGAGAATGGCCCAGCGCACGATCTTGGCCTGGACTTCCTTGAAGGTGGCCTTGACCATTTCGGGTGCGAAACGCGGCTCGCCGTCTTCGGGGAGGAGCGCCTCGGTCACCTTCGCCTTGGCGGCGTCGATGGCAGCGTAGCGCTGCTGCTTGTCGCGATGCTTGTAGGCGGCGCGCAGATCGGCTTCGGCAATCTCGAGCACGGCCGTCTCGACCTCGGAGAGGTCCGTCGGTGCGAAATCGCGCGGCTCCTTGGCGGCCTTCTCGGCCAGACGGATGATCGCGTCGATCACCGGCTGGAAATGCTTGTGACCGAACATCACGGCGCCGAGCATGATGTCCTCGGGAAGCTCCTGGGCTTCCGATTCGACCATGAGCACCGCTTCGTTCGTGCCCGCCACGACGAGATCGAGCTTGCTGTTCTCCATATCGGGCAGCGGCGGATTGAGCACGTAGCCGCCATCGATATGGCCCACGCGCGCCGCACCGATCGGGCCGGCGAAGGGCACGCCCGAGAGCGTCAGGGCGGCGGAGGCCGCAACCATGGCGACGATGTCGGGATCATTCTCGAGATCATGCGAAAGCACCGTCACGATCACCTGCGTCTCGTTGCGCCAGCCATCGAGGAAGAGCGGGCGGACCGGACGGTCGATCAGGCGGGAGACCAGCGTCTCCTTCTCGCTCGGGCGGCCTTCGCGCTTGAAGAAGCCGCCGGGAATGCGTCCGGCTGCGTAGGTGCGTTCCTGGTAGTTCACGGTCAGCGGCAGGAAGTCGATGCCGGGCTTGGGCTCCTTGGCCGCGACCGCTGTCGCCAGCACGGTGGTGTCGCCATAGGTGGCGACGACGGCGCCGTCGGCCTGACGGGCCATGCGCCCGGTTTCCAGAACCAGCTTGCGGCCGGCCCAGATCAGTTCTTCACGTTGAATATCGAACATATCGTCCTTGCTTTCATGCAATGTCGGCCTTCGGCGACACCATGGGCAAGACGGCGGGGGGCTTCTTCAGCGGGATGCCGGGCGGGGCGGGCGCGCATCACTATGCGGGCGGGCCGTGCCGGCGCGAAACCCCCGGCGATCCTGCCATGGTCATCTCCGGGCCTTCTCGTACTGACGGTGACCGCGTTCGGCCACCATCGGGTGCCGGCG
>PXAW01000533.1 GCA_003567055.1 Hyphomicrobiales bacterium | reverse complement strand
TGCCCTCGGGCACCTTGGTCGAGCTGTTATGCGGACAGCCGGCGCAGAAATGCGGGGTGCGGTTGGAGACGTCGCCGGTCCTGGCGAGAATGTCCTGCGCCTCCTTGAGGCGGGCCACGCGTCCGGCGAGGTCGTCGTTGTTGTGATAGCGCAGCAGCCGCTCGCCGATGGCGATGGCGATGTCGTTGGAATCGAGCGCGCCCTTGACCGGGAAGAGCCAGTTGCCCGCCTCGTCCTTCTTGCCGATACAGACCGGCTGGTTGGCGGTGCCGTAGAGCTCCTCGCGCAGCTGCACCTCGATCAGCGAGCGCTTCTCCTCCACCACGATGGCGAGATCGAGCCCCTGGGCGAAATCCATCAGCTCGCGCTGCGAGAGCGGCCAGGGGCAGGCGATCTTGTAGAGCCGCAGGCCCATATCATTGGCCTTGACCTCGTCGAGGCCGAGCTCGTCCATGGCCTGGCGCACGTCGAGATAGGATTTGCCGACCGTGATCACGCCCACCTTCGGATGGCGTCCGCCGGTCAGGATGGTACGGTTGAGATTGTTGGCGCGCACGAATGCGAGCATGGCGTCGCGCTTGTAATCCTGCAGGCGCGCTTCCTGTTCGAGGATGTTGTCGCCCAGCCGGATGTTGAGCCCGCCCGGCGGCATGGCGAAATCATCCGGGTATTCGATCTTCACCCGGTCGATCGAACCATCCACCGAGGCAGTCGATTCGATGTTGTCCTTGACGCATTTGAACGCGGTCCAGGCGCCGGTATAGCGGCTCATGGCGAAGCCGTAGAGGCCGTAATCGAGGATTTCCTGCACCCCGGCCGGGTTCAGGATCGGGCTCATCACATCGACGAAATGGAATTCCGACTGGTGCGCCACCGTCGATGATTCGGCGATGTGATCATCACCCATCAGGGCGAGCACGCCGCCATTGGCCGAGGTGCCGGCCATATTGGCGTGGCGGAAGACGTCGCCGGAGCGATCGACGCCCGGGCCCTTGCCGTACCAGACGCCGAAGACGCCGTCATACTTGCCTTCACCGCGCAGCTCCGCCTGCTGCGTGCCCCAGATGGCGGTTGCCGCGAGTTCCTCGTTGAGGCCGGGCTGGAAGGTGATGTGGGAGGCTGCGAGATGCTTCTTCGCCCGCGCCAGATTGAGATCGAGCCCGCCCAGCGGGGAGCCGCGATAACCGGAGACGAAACCCGCCGTGTTCAATCCGGCCAGCCGGTCGCGCTCACGCTGCATCTGGAGCAGGCGGATGACGGCCTGTGTGCCGGTGAGGAAGACGCGTTCCTTGCCGAGATCGTACTTGTCGTCGAGGGAGACGTCGCGCAGCGCGCTGCCCACCGCAGAGGTGGCGAGTGCCCCGGCCTTCTCTTCCACGGCCTTGCCTTCTACGGCTTTATCGTCGATGCCAGCCTTGCTCATACGTCTGTCCTCCTCGGTCGCTGCAGCGACCCTCGGCTTCCCGCGTTCCGCCGGCTTGCCACCGGTCTCGTCCGCGCTGTGCGTTTCCGGGCGCGCATCCGTAAAAGCGCGCATGATATGTCAGTGATGCTGACATATTTAACGATAACCGTCAACGCGGGCGCTTGCCGGTTGCGTATTGGTCTCATACGAAAGTGGAAGGATTTGGTCCCACCCGCAAGGGCTATGATGGGTCATCAATGCGCGATCCGTACGGGAAAAGACGCGTCGGTGTCAGGGCATCCGTCAGCAGCAGTCCAGTACGCTGAAGAACGAATCGATGCTTCAAAGCAAAAGTTGGCGACGCGCGGTCAGGCAAACTCACATCGAATCACGACCTGCTTCCTTTTTCTGTAGCGGAGCGATCCCGGTCAATATTCCGATTATCATCAATCCCAAGGCAATAATTAGGGTCGAGGTGAGGCTCTCTCCGAGGAATGCTACGGATAGTAATACGCCGCTTACAGGCATCCATACCGCCAGAAGCGAGGCTCGAGCGCTTCCAAGGCGAATGCTAGCGAAGCTAAAAAGCACTAGTGATATGAAAGAAACAATGATTCCTTGATATAAAATTTGGAAAGTTACCTCTCTAATCGGCGCAGAAAAAATATTTATCTCAAAAAATAATAAATAAAAAGGAGCAAATGACAAAAATGAGTATAATGAGACGATTGAAACCGCATGAAATGGATTGAGCTTCCACACTTTAAGTGCAACATTGTAACAAGCAAAGACAAAACCAGAAAGAATAAAGAAGAAAATTCCGAAAACGTAATTAGCTTCGATTTTTGTTGATTCGAATATAAATATGCACACGCCAGTCAAAATGATTGCAACACTGCCAAGAGACTTTCTCGTAAATTTCTGATTTAACAGGAGGGCTGCAATAAGAAAGCTGAACGCCATCATGGTCGAAGGAATAACGGCTCCGAACGATGCCGGTGCTAAGAGGAACCCGAATGCGGCGAAAAGAACATAGCCAATTCCTGAGCCTATCGTCAGGATGCCGATACGCCATAGCGGAAGGTTCGGACCGGGGCGGCAGCCATACCACCACAGCCAAGGTGTCGCAATTATGGTCGCAGTCATAAACCGGAGAAAAACGATGTCACCTGGGTTGAGGCTTTGCGTGACCCCAATTCGTGTGACGGGCATCCAGCCACCCCATAGCGAGGCGGCCAAGAGACCGGCAGCAATTGGTAAAAGCAAATTCCCGTTCAATCCAAGTCCCTCCGAATCGAATCAACAATCTCTGCAGCTCTGTTAGGCATTAAGGAGACTAATATCTCTGAGAATCCATGTGTTGATTCG
>PXAW01000484.1 GCA_003567055.1 Hyphomicrobiales bacterium | reverse complement strand
GAGGAGCAGAAGGTCGCGGCTCTCGTCACCGGCTCCAAGCTGTGCAACCGCCATCTCAAGGCGGTGATGAAGGCCTGCGTCAATTGCGAGGCCACCGGTGATGCCTGCTACGATCCCGAGCGCAACCCGGCCCTCAAGCGCGAGATCAAGCGCGCCCGCAAGGCGCTCGTGCCCGACAATTACATCAAGCGCGTGATCCAGTTCGCCAAGCAGGGCTACAGGGATATCGAATTCGACATCTATGACACGGATTGGGATTCGGAGGCCTATCTCACCGTCTCGGGCCAGAATTCGAACAATTCCGTCTCGCTGAAGGACGACTTCCTGCGCGCCGTCGAGGCCGATGGCGAGTGGAACCTGATCCGCCGCACGGACGGCAAGACGGCCCGGACCCTGAAGGCGCGTGATCTGTGGGAGAAGATCGGCCACGCCGCCTGGGCATCCGCCGATCCCGGCCTGCATTTCAACACCACCATGAACGACTGGCATACCTGCCCGGAATCCGGCCCGATCCGGGGCTCGAATCCGTGCTCGGAATACATGTTCCTCGACGATACGGCCTGCAATCTCGCCTCGGCGAACCTGCTGCAATTCTATGATCGCGAGACGAAGCAGTTCGATTTCGGCGGCTACGAGCATCTCTGCCGGCTCTGGACCGTGGTGCTCGAAGTCTCCGTCACCATGGCGCAGTTCCCCTCCAAAGAGATCGCGCAGCTCTCCTATGAGTACCGCACGCTGGGTCTGGGCTACGCCAATATCGGCGGCCTGCTGATGACCATGGGCCTGCCTTACGATTCGGATGAGGGCCGTGCGCTCGGCGGCGCGCTCACCGCGATCATGACGGGTGTGGCCTATGCCACTTCCGCCGAGATGGCGAGCGAGCTCGGGCCGTTCCCGGGCTACGAGGCGAATGCGCAGCACATGCTGCGGGTGATGCGCAACCATCGCCGCGCCGCCCATGGCGAGGCCGACGGCTACGAGGCGCTCAACGTCAACCCCGTCCCCCTCGATCATGCCTCCTGCCCGGAGCCGATCCTGGTCGAGCGTGCCAAGCGCGCCTGGGACGAGGCGCTCGCGCTGGGTGAGAAGCACGGCTATCGCAATGCGCAGGCCACCGTGATCGCGCCCACCGGCACGATCGGCCTGGTGATGGATTGCGATACCACCGGCATCGAGCCGGACTTCGCGCTGGTGAAGTTCAAGAAGCTCGCCGGCGGCGGCTATTTCAAGATCATCAACCGCGCCGTTCCGGATGCCCTGCGGGCGCTCGGCTATCGCGAGCACGAGATCGCCGAGATGGAGGTCTATGCGCTCGGCCACGGTTCGATGGCGCAGGCGCCGGGCATCAACCCGCAGACCCTGAAGGCCAAGGGCTTCACCGACGAGATCATCGCCACCCTCGAGGGCGGCATGAAGGCGGCGTTCGATATCAAGTTCGTCTTCAACAAATGGTCGATCGGCGAGGATTTCCTGGTCAACACGCTGAAGGTCCCGGCGGAGAAGCTCAGCGATCCCTCCTTCGACCTGCTCGCCCATCTGGGCTTCACGAAGGACGAGATCGACGCGGCCAACATCCATATCTGCGGGGCGATGACGCTGGAGGGTGCGCCGCATCTCAAGGAAGAGCACTACCCGGTCTTCGATTGCGCCAATCCCTGCGGGCGCGTCGGCAAGCGCTATCTCTCGGTGGAGAGCCATATCCGCATGATGGCGGCGGCGCAGCCCTTCATCTCGGGGGCGATCTCCAAGACCATCAACATGCCCAACGATGCCACGGTCGAGGATTGCAAGAGCGCCTACATGCTCTCCTGGCGCCTCGCGCTGAAGGCCAACGCGCTCTACCGCGACGGCTCCAAGCTCTCGCAGCCCCTCAATTCGGCGCTGATCGAGGATGATGCGGATGAGGACGAGGATGCGGTCGATACCGTCGATCGCCTGCTCGAATCGGCCGCCCCCGCGCGCGCCGCGCAGGTGGCGGAGAAGATCGTCGAGCGTGTGGTGGAGCGCGTCGAGCGCATCCGCGAGCGCGAGAAGATGCCCGATCGCCGCAAGGGCTACACGCAGAAGGCCGTGGTCGGCGGTCACAAGGTCTATCTGCGCACGGGCGAATACCAGGACGGGCGCATCGGCGAAATCTTCATCGACATGCACAAGGAGGGCGCGGCCTTCCGGGCGATGATGAACAACTTCGCCATCGCCATCTCGCTCGGCCTGCAATACGGCGTGCCGCTGGAGGAATACGTGGAGGCCTTCACCTTCACGCGCTTCGAGCCAGCGGGCTTCGTCCAGGGCAACGAGTCGATCAAGAACGCGACCTCGATCCTGGATTACGTCTTCCGCGAGCTGGCGATCTCCTATCTCGGCCGCTACGACCTCGCCCATGTCGATCCCTCCGAGATCGGCCATGACGTGCTCGGCAAGGGCGACGACCAGTCCAAGCTCTCCGCCACGGCGGCGAAATACGTCTCCAAGGGCTTCACCCGTGGCCGCACGGACAAGCTGATGCTGGTCGATGGCGGCGCCTCCGGAGGCCATTCCGGCGCCACCGTCGTCACCGCCCTCTCGTCACAGGGCGCGACCGCGCTCAAGAGCGAGCCGGTGGTGGAGCAGGACATGGAGGCGGAAGAGGGTGCCGACCTCTCCGCGCTGGGCTTCGCCGCTCCCCAGAAAACGCAACGCGTCGACACCTCCGCCGGCATGACCAAGGCCGACAAACGCGCCGAGGCCCGCATGAAGGGCTACGAGGGCGAAGCCTGCCCGGAATGCGCCAACTTCACGCTGGTCCGG
>PXAW01000487.1 GCA_003567055.1 Hyphomicrobiales bacterium | reverse complement strand
GGTCGATCACGAGATCGACGAAGCTGGTATCCATGCGCTTGTAGCCGACGGTCTGGGAATTGGCGACGTTCCCCGAAATATTCTCCATGGCGTAGGACTGCGAACGCAACCCGGCAACGGCAGTTTGAAGAGCCCCGAAGATACCCATAACTCACTCCTGACACACAGCGATGTTGCCGATGGATCAGCAACCGCCGTGCCAGTGTCTGGCGGACTGCGCTGTCATCGAAAAATAACATGATTTCAATGATTTATATTGATCTGGTGATGTCGCGCCATGTCGCGATCGGTGTGCCGGCGCTTCAGCGGGCGCGATTCCTGCCGGGCGGGCGGCAGATTCTGCCGGGCGAATTCTGCCCTGCGGGTCGATCTTAAGGCTTCGTTAACGCAGATTGCGCTTTGATTAATTCCATCGAATCGACACCGCGCTGGAACCCGCAAGGCCATGGCAGCAACCGCTCTCACCGAAACTGAAAAGCCCTCGGACGGGATCGACGACAGCGCCGAGTTCGACTCGCTGACGGGGCCGCAGCGCGCTGCGCTGTTCCTGCTCATGCTCGGCGAGGAACACGGGCGCACGATCTGGGCCATGCTTGACGAGGAAGAGGTGCGCACCGTCTCGCATGCCATGGTCCAGCTCGGCACCGTGGATGCGAGCACGGTCGATCGCCTGATCGTCGATTTCATCCATCGCGTCTCGAATTCCAGCGTCTCCGGCTCGGTCGAGCGCACCGAGCAGCTTCTGATGAAGGTGTTCCCGGCTGATCAGGTCGCCACCATCATGGCGGAGATCTACAACACCTCCGGCAAGCGGATCTGGACGCGCCTGTCGCAGATCGACGCGGAAATTCTCGCCAACTACCTGCGCAACGAATACCCGCAGACCGTTGCCGTCGTGCTCTCACGCGTGCGCCCCGATCACGCGGCGCGGGTGCTCACCATGCTGCCCGATGACTTCGCCATGGACGTGGTCAACCGCATGCTCAAGCTGGAGGTCGTGCAGAAGGAGGCGTTGCACCATATCGAGGAGACGCTGCGGCTCGAATTCGTCGGCGCCGTGGCGCAGACCTCGCGGCGCGACGCGCACGAGATCATGGCGGAGGTGTTCAACGCCTTCGACCGTCAGACCGAAACCCGCTTCCTCTCCGCGCTCGACGACGTCAACCGCGAGGCGGCCAAGCGCATTCGCGAACTGATGTTCACCTTCGAGGATCTCGCCAAGCTCGATGCCGGCGGCATGCAGACGCTGATCCGTTCCGTCGAGCGCGACGTCCTATCGCGGGCCCTCAAGGGCGCCCCGGAGCCGGTGCGCGCCTTCTTCTTCTCCAACATGTCGCAGCGCGCGGCGAAGAACCTCCAGGACGAGATGGACGGGTTGGGGCCTATCCGCCTCAAGGAGGTCGACGAGGCGCAGCTCGCCATGGTCAACAAGGCGAAGGAGCTGGCCGATACCGGCGAGATCATGATTTCCAAGAACAACGCCGACGACGAACTCGTCTACTGAGAAGCCTCAGCCGACGAAGGCGCGCTCGACCACGAACTCGCCCGGGCGCGCATTCGAGCCCTCGTTCAGGCCGGCCTTCTCGCACAGGGCCTTGCAATCGGCGATCATCTCCATCGAACCGCAGATCATGACGCGGTCATGCGCGGGATCGAACGGCGCCAGACCCAGATCCTCGAAGAACGAGCCGTTCTCGATCGCAGTGGTGATGCGCTGGCTGCGCTCATAGGGCTCGCGGGTCACGCTGGTCCAGTGGCGCAGGCGCCCGGTGGCGAATTCCGAGACGAGCGGATCATCCTTGATCGCCGCGACGAGATCCTCGCCATAGCGCAGCTCCGCGATTTCGCGGCAGCTATGGGTGAGGATGACCTCCTCGAATTTCTCGTAGGTCTCCGGGTCGCGGATCAGGCTGGCGAAGGGAGCGATGCCGGTGCCCGTCGAGAGCATGTAGACGCGCTTGCCGGGGAGCAGCGCATCGAGCACGAGGGTGCCCGTGGGCTTCTTCTTCATCAGGACGGTGTCGCCGACCTTGATCTTCTGGAGATGCTCGGTCAGCGGCCCGTCGGGCACCTTGATCGAGAAGAATTCCAGCTCGTCGTCCCAGGAGGGGCTGGCGATGGAATAGGCGCGAAACACGGGGCGCTCGGCATTGGGCAGGCCGATCATGACGAACTCGCCCGAGCGGAAGCGCAGGCTGGCCGGGCGCGTGATGCGAAAGCGAAACAGCCGGTCGGTATAATGCTCGACCAGGGTCACCGTCTCGGCATGGGTATTGGCCGGGATCGGGAATTCCGTATTGGCGCTCGCCGGTACCGCCTGATCCATCATGCTCTCCTTCACCTCGTTCCACGATCTCTACTTAACACCCCTGACACGAGCGTAAACCTTCAAGCGCGCCAATCTCCCATGCGTTCGAGGTATGGCGGGATCGCGTGTCGGGGTATTTCCGGGGAATATGCAGGTCGGCTACGCTCGGCATCGGTGGCGCTGTATGGCGTTGCGCATCTGAAGATTATGCAATTCAGGATGTGATTCTGGCCTTGTCCCGCTTCCGGAAGGGGTTTAGGGGATGGCGTCATCGCCGGTGGTCATGTAAATCCCATGCCTCGGACAGATCCCTGCGCGCGATGGCTGCGCGCAACTCGGCTGAACGGTCGGTGCCGCCGCCCGCAACAGGAGCCCTGATATCGTGATCCAGAAGACGAAGACCTTCACTCTCGCCGCCCTCGGCCTGATCCTGGCCGCACCCGCAGCGCTGGCCCCTGCCGTTGCGCAGGAGCGCGAATTC
>PXAW01000508.1 GCA_003567055.1 Hyphomicrobiales bacterium | reverse complement strand
CCTGTTCGATCTCGACCGCCCGGATGATGTCGGCTGCGGAGACTCCCATCGCCTTGCAGATCCGGAGCAGCACGTCGACGGTGGGGGACTTCTCGTTCAGTTCGAGTAGACTGACGTAGTTGCGGGACACCTGCGCGTCAAACGCGAGGGTCTCCTGCGAAAGGCCGCGTGCCAGCCGTGCTTTGCGTAGGTGTTCTCCCAACATGCCCTGAAAGCTACCGGTTGACGCTGTTGTCGTCTTCAAACTATAGTTGGAATCTGACCAAAGACGTTCCAAATGGTTGACGACCGGTACGCGGAGGTGCTGTCATGCCAAATCTCGAGCTGTCCCTGTCCGAGTCACTGTTGTTGGGCTTCTGTACCCAGGAGTACCGGCAATCTGGAGAATCTCTGTTCGAGGTCTTCGAGCAGCGACTTCGGCCGTTTGTACCGCGGATGACGCAAACCAAGTTCAGACCGATCCGCTTCGCTGAACTCCCCGATGACGCCGAATGGTACACGTTGATCGAAGAGTCATCTCTGCCGAAACCTTCGAAGGCAACCAACTCGAAGATAAAAGACAGATCGACAGGGGTTTATTCTCCACCACCGAAGTACCACTTTGTGGAAACTGGTCCGCCGTCGTTCGATGACGGGAAGTTTTCGATCGGTCGTGCCCGTTCGTGTCCCAAAGTCGCATTCATTAGCAACCAGCGAGAAGTTCCCCTCCAGTTTGTTGGATGCCCCAATCCGCCCATTTCCAAGGACGCGTTGATCGAGGTCTTTTGGGACCGGTCGCGCCGTTCGTTGATCGAACAAATCATTGACCGAATCGAGCGAGAGAACACGTCCCCGCACGCTGACTTGATTTCCCGATGGGCCGTCCCGTCAGAGTCACGCTGGCTGTGGGACTTCGCCACGTTTCTCGACGAGGCATGGGACGTGCCCTCGCCACCATCCAGCTTCACGCATGTAGAAAACGAAATCCCCTGGTGGGTGGTGCATGATGGTGCTGACCCCGTCGTGTACGGTCTATCCCAGCGTCTCGATCATTTGCTTCCGGCGAGTTGGAAACCGAAAGCAGTGGTTCCGATTATCGAGAGCTGTGTCTCGGACGATCTGAAGACGACGTTCGAGACGGGATGTCGCTTCGCACAATTAGTTCACGCCTGTGAGGCGTTCGACGCGTATTTGGAAGAACTGCAATCCTTGGCGACTTATCTTGATCCCCGTGCAGACGAAGGTTCGCCGGAGTACGATGAGGATCGCTTACACGGGTGCGCCGACGGAGCCGACGAAGCTCATTGTCAAATCCTTCAATGTCTGCGGGGCATTCTGAATCACCAATGGACGCCGCGCTGTGCTCATGCAGAATCGATTCTGGAAGCGGAGTTTTTCAAACGGTCACAGCGTGGTTCACCGGGCGGATTTGTACTGGCCCCCCTGTATTGGGACGAGCGTTATCTCGACGCAATTCCCTACTACGCGGATGACGATTGGGAAACCTACTTCGATCAGCGGTACGGGTACTTGTCCGGTTGGTCAGGGGCCGGAGCGGCTGCTTGGTTGGCCTTCGGGGACGTCCTCGGCACGTTCCGAGAGACGGATCGGCTGACAGCCGGGAAGGATAGGCCGCTGCCATCGCTTCGGGCGTACCAACTCTGTGGTGATTCATCTGTGGACAAAATACGCGCCGCCCTGCAACTATCGGAACAAGAACTGGCGAATGAGTCCGACGCGAACCACCATCCTGAGAACGTTATCGCTGCTGTGGCGAATGGGATCGAAGGCTTGGCGCGGAGGGTTTGGCCAGACGATATCCCAAAGGGCGACGCGCGTAAGGGTAAACTGGTTGGAGTCCTCCACGACAAAAGAAGGGACGAGTCCAACCAGTTAGAGAGACGTTTTGCTAACTTGGCTTTAACGCTGTACAACGAATATCGCAAGCCAGCGCATCACGATTTAGACAGCTTCCAATGCACCTGGGCGGAGGCCCGGTTCTTTGTTTCCGGGATGCGGGTGTTGTTTGACATTTCGGAGCGCCTAGTGGGCGAAAGCGGGAAATAGCGATACGCGGCGGGCAGCAACCCGATGGGACATACCCCAGCGACCCCAGGAGTTTGCTCTTTTCAAGGCTGGCCATCAGCCGCGCGAGGTACGAGCGTCAGGTGAATGGCTTGGTTAGCTGTTTTCATTGTAGAGGTCTCTCGCTTCTTGCTTGACCTTTTCTCGCAGGCTTTCTCCGAGGTTCTCAGCCCTGAGAGCAGCGAAACCTCTCGGGTTAAGCTGACAATGGTAATCATGATGCTCCATTCTCCGCCGCTTTTCCTCTTCCTGCTTATCCTTCTTGCTCTTGGGAAGGTAACCCAAGACCCTCAGACCACCAATCGCAGCATCCGCCGAGGTGCCAAGCAATCCAAGGAATCCAAGAACTGGATGCAGGTAAAAGGCTAACGCCACGCACGCAGGAATAACCGCTCTACGGAGAAACAAAATGGCGATGATAATTCGAAAGCCAGTTCGTTGCTCTTTGAGCTTCTTATCGGCCTTCTGTCGCCTTTGCTCCTCAGTGCTGTATCGGATCGACGAGTAAACCCGTAACAAATTATCTGGACTTGTATCAAAGGACGGTATCGACAACTTATCAAGACGCCCCCACTCGGTTACAACCTCACCATCGCGTGAGTACACCAAAAGCTCCCGCCGGACACTACCTCCTGACACATCGATAGGATCATCATCGCTATCAACAGCAGACGCTACAAGTGGAACTTGGAAGCGGCGAAACCATTGCAACGCCTCATCGTAAAT